>CAZELC010000517.1:0-1504 GCA_964512865.1 uncultured Bacteroidales bacterium | reverse complement strand
GGGTTCCTACTAGCGCATTCTCTACTTCTAGAGTTACCCATTGCACTGCAGGATTGGGATAAATATTGATTTTGTTTTCTTTTTCATTTTTATTGACACCCATTATTGTAACCTGAATACAATCGCTCCTTTGGGTACAACCATTTTGAGTAATCTCTACCGCATAACTCCCGGTAACTTGTACACTGTGAGATTGTTGAGTGGCAAATGGAATCGGTTGAAAGTTGTTGTTGCAATCTACCCATTGATAGGTTCCATTTGCGTTATTGGCTGTAATTATATTTCCGTTCAAAGTTGTTGATACATCAATTACTGTTAAATTTGCTGTAACTGCAAGTCTGTTAATAGATTCCAATCCTGAAACAGTTTGAGTTGCATAATAGGTTGTTCCGTTGGTTAATAAGGTAGTTGATGGAAGTGGAGTGGTTGAAGTTGATGAACTATACCATTTAATAGCAGTTCCGGTAACCACTAAATCAGCTAAAGTATTTCCTTCGCAATACGATTGTTGAGCTGCTCCTGTTGGTGCTGTCGGTGGTGTAGCTAAAAGTGTAAACTGAAAGTTAACAGTTCCCATGTGATTGGACCCGTGATCATTTGCATTGAAAGTATTTGTACTTCCTCTTGCCCAAATCACATTTAAACTGCCCGTTTGAGCTAAAAATGTATAATCTCGGATATCACTTGTATTCAAAGCTCTGGTGGCAACTATTGTTCTTACGGTACCAACGGTATTGTCTGATACAATAGTCCAGTTTTGTGTATTGTCATAAACTGGTGCTGAAAAACCGGTTAAGTAAGCATCCGGAGTTGATAACGGAGCCAGCTTGTGGGCAATAAAAATATCGGTCCCGTTCGTCATTGTTGTTGCATTGAATCCGACAGAAAACCATCTGGATGCCGGTCCGGTAATAGTCATTGTGACTTGAGTATTCAAATCAATTTTAACTGTCATTTCTAAACCTGAGGTATTAGAAAGTGTAACTACTCCTGATGTATAGGTTTGTCCCTGTGCCCATCCGATCAAGAGTACGAATAAAAAAGTATATATGCTTTTCATTGGTTTAATTTTTAAAATTTATGGAGCAAAGATAAAGCATAAAACAATATAGACAAAGATAATATTTTCTATAAAACCTATAGATTGTGTCTATATATAATTGAACTAGTTTCTGTTACTCTTTACATCTTCTTTTTCTGCGAGATGCACCACAAGGCCCTCCAAAAATGATGCTAATCCCTATCATAAAGCCAAAATCGTACCAACCTCCGTTATTGTTAACGGCATAAATAGCAACTCTTTCTTTGAATAAACTGACAATAAATGTCACTGGAGAAATAATACCGTGCCAAAGCCCATTCCAAAATCCATACGTCTTTGTTCCAACACATGCTGTTACATCTATAGATTTTGCACATCCTGCCAGTAATACTACGGCTATTAGTGATAATCCAAAAATTCTTAAATACTTGTTTAACTGTTTCTTGTTGTTCATTTTTAATG
>CAZELC010000516.1:0-1515 GCA_964512865.1 uncultured Bacteroidales bacterium | reverse complement strand
AAAGTGATGCATACCTTGCTCAATTGGCTAGTCCTACAGCATATATTAATGAATATAATAGAATTAATGATAATAAAGGATTATATGTTTATCCTAATCCATCTAATGGGATATTTACAATTAATTTATATGGGGTAAAAGATGAAATATCAAATATATCGATTTATAATCTGATGGGAATGCAGATCAAAAGCTTTTTACTTTCAACAAATTTAGCTATAAATGAACTTAAAATAGATTTATATGATGTTTCTGATGGTATTTATCTTCTCTGTTTAAAGAATCGTAAAGATATTTTCTATACCAAAATAATAAAACAATGAAGTTGATAAGTAAGTTTTTTATATTTTTTATTCTTTCATTTCCTGTCATTCCAATACAAGCCCAACATTGGCAAAGCGTAGGTAATGGTGTGAGTTATTTTGTAAGAGATATATACTCCGATACTATTAATAATTTATTATTTATAGGTGGCAATTTTCAATATGCCGACACCATAGAAGTAGAAGGTATTTGTAACTGGAATGGTACTAATTGGGGATATTATAACACTGCTGATTTAGATTGCGGCTTTGGAATGTGTGAACCAATATACAGTATTTGTAATTATAATAACATTCTTTTTGTGTCCGGTGCATTTGGACCATATGGTAATGACGTTACATTTCTAAAAAAATGGGATGGATTTTCGTGGCAGGAATGTGGAAATCCAAATACTGCAGTAAATGTCAGAACTGCTAATAATATACTATTTTCGCTTGGTGGCTTTGATACTATAAGCGATAATCTAATCAGTGGTATAGCCCAATGGAATGGTGCTGAATGGATACCCTTTGGGAATACTCAAACATATAATTTTTATGATGCTAATTTTGGAAGTGTTGCCTATTATAAAAATGAATACTATTTCGGCGGTAACTTTGATTTAGGAAATGGCTTGGAAGATATTATTCGATGGGATGGCACACAATGGCTTCCATTGGAGAATGGTATTTGTGATGATTGGATAAATACCCTTGCTGTTTACAAAGATGAATTATATGTTGGCGGGTTATTTTTAAAATCCAATGGAAGCCCCGGCAATTATATAGCCAGATGGGATGGCAGCAACTGGCATGATGTAGGAGGCGGTATGTGGGGTGGTCAGGTGTCCAATTTAATTGTATTTAACGGTTATTTATATGCCGTAGGTCAGTTTTCTTATGCAGGAGGCATATATGCCGATAACATTGCCCGATGGGATGGGAATAATTGGTGCAGTTTAGGTAGTTCATTTGATAATGCAGTATTAGAAATAGGTATTTGCAATAATGAACTTTATATAGGTGGTGGTTTTTGGACTATAGATGGAGATTCCATAAGTTATCTGGCCAAATGGATCGGCGGCAGTTATGTTGATACATGCGGCAATTCTACCTTGGTAGAAGAAACAGATATTGAAGAAAATGCTATTATTGTTTACCCCAACCCTTTTTCAGATTTTACAACATTGAGTCTTTCAAAAGCTTTGTATAG
>CAZELC010000515.1:0-1527 GCA_964512865.1 uncultured Bacteroidales bacterium | reverse complement strand
TATTGTTGATACTTATGGCGGCAAAGGTGCACACGGTGGTGGGGCTTTTTCAGGGAAAGATCCTTCTAAAGTTGACCGTTCTGCTGCTTATGCAGCAAGACATATTGCCAAGAATCTTGTTGCAGCCGGAGTTGCCGACGAAGTACTTGTTCAGGTTGCTTATGCAATTGGTGTAGCACAACCAGTTGGTGTTTATGTAAGTACATATAACACAGCTAAAGTTAAAGATAAAAAAGGAGTTATTTTAAGCGATGGTGCTATTGCCGAAAAGATTCAGAAAATATTTGATCTTCGTCCATATTCAATAATTGAGCGTTTTGGCTTAAAAAATCCTATTTTTAAAAGAACAGCTTCTTATGGCCACTTTGGTAGAGATCATAAAATTGAAACTATTGAAGTAAATTATAAATCAAAAGATACTGTTGAAAAGAATGTTAATGGTGAAAAGAAATACTTTAAGAAAGTAGAATTTTTTGCCTGGGAAAAACTTGATTATGTTGACAAAATCAAAAAGGAATTTGGAATTAAATAACTTCCCAAAAAAAAACCCGGAATTCCGGGTTTTTTTATTTTAAATAATTACTTACTTATTATTAACTTCTTAGTTTTAAAAATCTTATCATCAATAAGCAATGAATAAAAATAAATCCCTTCAGAAAGATCACCAACGTTTATTTTAATTAAATCCTCCGAATCTACAATTTTTACCTCTTTAACAATACCGCCAAGCATATCTTTTATAACAATCATATTCTTTTTAGATGAAACAGGAACAGAAACCCTAAGTGAAATATATGAGCTTGCAGGATTTGGAAATGCATTTGAAAATACAATATTATCAAGTTCGTTTTGATTTATCCCTGCATTACCGGCATAATAATTAATAATTATATATACACTATCCTGTGAATTATTAGCATCAAAAAAAGTGTACTTAACTGATGTAACTCCTGTTTTTCCTAGAGGTTTACATTCACCAACAAAATTTTTACAAGTTGAATCTTTTCTAATATGAATTGTATCTGTTTCAAATGGAGCCTGAATACAAGCAACATAATTATAGCATGTTACCCAACAAAATGTATTTTTTGTACCGGTAACAGAAGATACGCAAGTTTTTCTTACCTTAACACTTAGCATTGAAGAGTTAACATTTTTTACCCAAATAGATTTAGATAGTATAGTTGCAGAAGAAGTGTCTCCATAAATACTCAGGGTTGAACCATTAGTTATAGGGTTATTTGATTCATCTAACAATCGCAATGTTGATTGAGAAAATACTGAAAAAATTGTAAAAAGAGAAATAACTATAGATAATAGAATCTTTTTCATAATCAATACATTTTGTTCACAATCTGTTAATAAATAACTTTAGTTTTTAAAAAGTAACACAAATGTACAAAATTATGGCATCAAAGTCAAGTATAATTTTTTTATACAATTTTTTATTATTATTTTTACTCATTAAAATATATTATCATTTTTTAGAAATTTTTAGCTTAAATAAAAAATCGAAATTAATAATGT
>CAZELC010000514.1:0-1531 GCA_964512865.1 uncultured Bacteroidales bacterium | reverse complement strand
GACTATCCCTTCTACATTTGTTCAGATTGCTGTAATTTCAAATGCAACTACATCAACATGGACTGATAAAGAAATTAACTTTAGCTCATATACCGGAACTGGTCAATATATTGCATTTAAAAATCAACATACAACTGCCGCATCGTATGCTTATGTTGATAATTTAACTATAGATATAATTCCTTCATGTCCTAAACCACAGACATTAACAGCAAATACTACCAATGTTTCTGCTACATTGTCTTGGACAGAATTAGGATCAGCAACTGAATGGGAAGTACAATATGATACAGCCAATTTTGTTTTTGGTCAAGGTCAAACAATCTTAGTTTATGATACTTTTGCTACAATTGCATCTTTAACATCAAATACATCTTATAAATTTTATGTAAGATCTATTTGTGGTGTTGGTGATTCCAGTTTATGGGCAGGCCCTTACCAATTCAAAACTCAATCCTTAACAACAGTTCCTTACTTAGAACCATTCAATTCTACAACAGTTCCAATAGGATATACCCTAACAGATTTTAGTGTTGGTACACAAACTTATGTTACAGGAAACCCACTAAATAACATCTATACTAATTTAGATTCATCACCAGGTTCCGGTAATTTCTCAACAATTAATGTTGGGCCACTTTCAAATAACAATTTATTATCATTTGAATATAAATTAGCTCGTTATGCTGATGGAGCAGTTGTTCCAACCGGAACAGGTAACTTCATTGTTGCTATATCAACTAATTGGGGTGCTTCTTATACAAACATTGACACAATTGATAATAATGGTTTAGCCGGTTATCAAAACTACTCAATTGATCTTTCAGCTTATGTAAATGAAATTATTAAAATTAAAATAATTGGTAAATGGATTTCCGATGACTATTGGCTTGGTATTGACAATATTTATGTTGGACCAGCTATCACTTGTTTTAACCCAACTTCATTATCTGTAAATAGCATCACAACCAACTCAGCAAATTTAAACTGGATCGATTTGCTTAATACAGGGACTTGGAACATTCAATATGGTCCTACTGGATTTACTTTAGGAAATGGTACGATTATTTCAAATGTACCAGCTGCTCCATATAACTTAACAAACCTAACTCCTCAAACAACATATCAATTCTATGTACAAGCTGATTGTGGCGGAGGTGATTTAAGTCTTTGGATTGGTCCATATACATTTACTACTGCTTGTTTACCATTAACTACTGTCCCTTTTATTGAGTATTTTGATACTTATACTACAGGATCAACAGGTACATTCCCTAATTGTTGGACAAAATTATCAACCAGCACAACATATCCTTATATCTCTTCAACAAACTTCTCTCCAACAGGATCATTATACTTGTATTCAGGTTCTTCAGGAAACTATTGTCATGCAATAACGCCTCAATTTGATCAAACTATTCCGGTTAATACTCTTAAAGCAGAATTTAAATTAAGAGTTTCAGGAACTGATGATACTTTGTATGTAGGTGTGATGACTGATCCAAATAATGCATCAACTTTCCAATTGGTT
>CAZELC010000513.1:0-1534 GCA_964512865.1 uncultured Bacteroidales bacterium | reverse complement strand
GTATTTCGACAGGAAAGTAACCCGCAATCCCTTACTGCTGCTACACTCAGCCGTTACTTTTCCTTCTTTTCTAATTGCTGCTAATTCCTGTAAAAGAATATGAGCAAGTTCAATTGGTAAAGGCATGTAATTATCCATTTCACGACATGCATATCCAAACATCATCCCCTGATCGCCAGCACCCTGATTTTCTATACCATCACGATTAACACCCATAAATATGTCATCGGATTGTTCATGAATAGTAGATATTACTCCACATGATTCAGCTTCAAATTTATAATCAGCATTGGTATATCCAATACTTCTTACAACTTCCCTGGCTGTTTTTTGAATGTCGATATACCCTTTTGTTCTTACTTCGCCACTGCAAACAACTAGACCGGTTGTAACAAGTGTTTCACATGCAACTTTTGAATCAGGATCAACTGTTAAAAAAGCATCAAGCAATGCATCGGAAATCTGATCGGCAACTTTATCAGGATGGCCTTCAGATAGGGATTCGGATGTAAATAAATATCCCATAATATTAAATTTAGATTTATGATTTTAGATTTATTAATTTTTCTTTTATTAAAATCTAATAAATTACTTAAATATTATGGAAAGCTTGAAAGAAGGGCTAAAACTACAGTTTTAGCATTTTTTAACGTGGTTGCAATCTATCAAATCTTTCCACAATTGAATTACAAAAGTAATTAAAATATTTTAAAAATCCTTTTCAGTAAAGTTAATTATTTTTAACAGGGATATATCTCAACCATTCAAAATTTTCCGAATTTCAGGTTTACCATAGTATTAAAGCCTTTCATCACATCATGACTTTCATTGTTAAGATAAATATCCGATGTAAAACGATAGCTGGCCCCAACACTAATGCGAATAAATTTCACCAAATTCATTTCCAGTTCTACTCCGGGTTCGGCAATAACAAAAGCATCGGCATCATCCAGAACATAATCTTCATCATTCCAAATATTATTCATATCAACCTTTGCAACACCGCCTGCAGCAAGCAACACAGGAAATGAAAGATGCACGGGTGATTTGGGTAACAATATGGGTTCAAACATTAACCCGCCATAACCACCTTGTAAACTGAAACCTGAATTTTCATGAAAATTACTTACAAACCCACTTCCTGCCAAACCCCATGCAAAGTTGTGATTAATAACCCACATCAAACGCCCGCCCGAAGTGAACGCATCTTTATTATCAATAAAGCTATAACCTACCGAAAAACCAAAGTAAGCTCCATGCGATTTCTTTTTGTTTCCAAAAATAGTTTTTATTCCATCACTTTTTTTTGTTGAATCTGTTTGCGCATTCACCGAAATTGCAATTACAGAAAATAGTAATGATATCAGAAAAAGTTTTTTCATATAAATTAATTTTTATTTGTTAAACATATAATGAATTGTTACACCAAAATCCCAGACATTAAGTCTGAAAACATTATGAAAACTGAGCTCGGCAAATGGTTTGTATTCCAATCCGAATTTCAGCGGACATTTAAATAAACGGTATTCAAGTC
>CAZELC010000512.1:0-1542 GCA_964512865.1 uncultured Bacteroidales bacterium | reverse complement strand
CTACTGATAACAATAAGAGAAAGACAGAATATTGTCTTATTGACTCAGCAGCGGTTTGGTGTTTATTTGTTTTAAAATTCAACTTTTAGACCTCCCATCGCAGAAAACCCTGTGTTTTTGAATTGCCATGGCATTTCATAAGCATTGTTGGTTATATTGTAAAATTGCCCGAAGCATATAACTTTACATTTATTTTTATTCACAATTGTTTGTGATACGTATGCATTTAGAACAGTTCCTGGTGTGAATTTCTTACGACCTGATTTTGAGCTACTGTCATAAAATCCATCATTATAATTTATTGTTGGGGTGATTTGAAGCCCGAAAGGTGTTGTATATGAAATTCCAATATTTAATACCATTGCCGGTGAAAATGGCACAGTTCCTCCATCTTGATCTAAATCAATACTATTATAAATTCTGGTATTCATATAGGTGAAATTTGCAAACCAGTTCAAATTATCAGTTATTCTTTCTTTTATCTCTGCCTCTCCACCTATTGATGTTGTTTTGCCGGCATTAATCGACTGAGATTGCGATGGGTTTTGCCTGACCACATTGTCAATAATAGCTTCATTTACTATATTATAAAATCCTCTTATTGAAAGTTGAATATTAAGTGGTAACGACAAGTCAAAACCTACATCAATACCGAGCCCCGATTCAGGTTTTAAATTTATATTCGGCAGTTGCCCACTATTAATGGTGTCGTCAAGCTGAATTGTGCCTCCAACAGATTTCAGTCCAGGTGTTGTGAAACTGTTTCCGACATTTGCAAAGATGGATAAAAATTTTGTTGCATTTAATTTAAGTCCGGCACTGTATAAAAATGCATTCCATTCTTTTTCTTTTTGCCCTGGAGCTCCGCCATTAATAAGCTCAATATTGTTTTTTGTGAAGTTATAACGCGCACCGCCTCTGACTATAAGCTTCCAAATATGAAATTCTTCCTGAACATAAACTCCAGCCTGCATAGCAGTTGACTTGTTACCAAATGAGTTATAGCCTTGCAGGGGATCGGAATATGTATTATAGTCAGCTCCTTGATAATCAACTCCCGCAGTAAGAACACTTTCCTTTCCATGGCGAAAAGCTAACAATAAATCTATTGGAATTATATTCTGTACAACACCGTTATTTGATGATAAACTGTCAACTACATTAAAATGGCTTTCTTGCCAAGAACGATTATAATTTCTATATCCCATATTTGCCTTTAGTACTATCTTTTCGGTAAGATTCATTGAGTATCCTGTATTAATAGTTGTATAGTCATTGTCAAAACCACGATATACCCTTCCTGCATCACCTTTATGGAAAGTTTTGTTTAAAAACAAAGTAACTTTATGTTTGTTGTCATTTGAAAACCATGTTGCTCCACCAAAAATTTTTGTTTTTCTATATTCTGGATTTTTTTTCATATTAAGCCATGAGCCTTCAATTCCATAATCTGTATAATCTGACATTTCATAATTAACACCGGCAAAATAATGAATGCTTTTTGATGTATCTTGATGATAAACCTGACCATTAAAAGTATTA
>CAZELC010000511.1:0-1544 GCA_964512865.1 uncultured Bacteroidales bacterium | reverse complement strand
GTGGTATAAAAGAACAGCTGTTTCTGTTCCGGCAGGGTGTTTACGTCAACAAACCAATACAGTTAAAATTACGGTTCTGCCTAAAATGACTCCCGGCATAATTTCAAAAGATACAACGATCTGTAATTATGTTAGCCCGGGATTATTGACAGGAACACCTGCAACAGGTGGCTATGGTGGTAATTTTTCCTACCAGTGGCAAAAATCAACGGATAATGGTAATAACTGGAATAACATTTCCGGTGCAACAACTATTAGTTTTACCGCTCCTGTATTAACAACAACAACATGGTTTAGAAGAATGGCAATATCGCATGAATGCCAATCTGATTTTTCTAACCACATAATCGTTACCGTTTTTCAGCCGATTGCAGCTGCTACGATTAAAACAGATCATCCTACTATTTGTTATAATACTATTCCCACTTTAATATATACGGATATTGCAACAACCGGTGGTGACGGAAATTATACGTACCAGTGGCAACAATCAACCAATAATGTAACTTGGACAGATATCACCGGGGAAACTTCCGATGCTTACCAACCAACATTACCGGCAACACAAACAAAATATTATAGAATTAAAATAAATAATTCTTGTAAAAATGTGTACAGTAATACCGTTACGCTTAATGTTCAAGGAGTGATGTATGTTGGTTTGATTGGAAATAACCAAACAATAGGTTATAATCAAGTTCCAAAATTAATAACAGGTGAAGCTTCAACTTCGGATGTCTCTTTTACTTATCAATGGCAAGTTTCAGATGATAGTTTGAATTGGGTAAATATTATTAATAATTCAACAAGTCAGAATTATCAACCTCTTGCACTTACGAAAAAACAATATTTCCGTCGCTTAACAATTAATGATTGTGCGGAAGGCAAAACCAATGTGATAAAAATTAATGTAAATACTGAAATTTGTTCTAATAATTTACCGGCAGATACAACTATCTGCTACGGAATACAGCCTGATACTATTTTTGCAACCATCCCAACAGGTGGATCGGGTGCGTATACGTATCAATGGCAAATATCCTATGATGCAAGTGCATTTACCAATATCCTTAATGCAACTAAATATTATTATAGACCTGGTGCTATTACCAAAACAACCTATTTTAAAAGAGTTGTTTATGATGGATATGACACTTCCTATTCTAATATTATGACCTATAATTTATATGATGTATTAAAATCGGGAAAAATAGGAGATTCGCAAACAATCTGTAATGGAACACAACCTAGTCCTTTATACACCTCTATTTATCCTACTGGCGGACATGGTGCATATGCTTACCAATGGCAACAGTCAACCAATAATGTAACTTGGACAGATATACCAGGGGAAACAAATGATTACTATTTTGCTCCGAGTTTAACACAAAATACATGGTACAGAAAAAAAGTAATAAATACTTGTGAAACGAAATATTCTGACACCGTTAAAATAACTGTTAAAATACCTTTAAATGCAGGACAAATCGGAATTAGCCAAACGATTAGTTATAATTCCGTTCCTAATCAACTTATGGGAGCAA
>CAZELC010000510.1:0-1565 GCA_964512865.1 uncultured Bacteroidales bacterium | reverse complement strand
AGAGATTCCGCCAAAATTTCTGTTGAATAATACGATTCTGTTTTTATTTTGAATGGTTGCTCCACCTTTGTAGAAACATACACCTTTTAAGTTTACAACATAACTTGGGATTGCAGTAGTGATATAATCAGCACTGAAGTTGTCAGTATAAACTACTGAGTCTTGAGTAACAGATTCTTGAGTTAAGCTATAATAATTGCCGGTTGTAAAGTTTCCGGTTTGAACAAATTGGACACCATTTAATTGGATCACTTTAGCTTGTAATGGATTGTCATTTGCAGCATCTAATTGACCTAGAGTAACAACAACTGGGTCAACAGTATTGAATTGTGATGTAGCTGTACAATTTGTAGTAGGAACAAACTCAACCATTCCAAAGTAATTGGTCATGGTTCCCATTAGATTAGTAATTTCATCACCTAAACTGATTCCGGTAAGTTTTCCAGATTGGTCAAAGATCATGATTGCACCTGTAGCATCTTGCAAATATTTAACATTGTTATAAGTTTGAGTGTGTGTTACAATAGCTTCGCCTGTAAATTTGTATACAGTTGTACCAACATTAGAAGAACCTGTATATGATGGAGCAGCAGCTCTTAAATCAGCAATTGTAGCTACACTGATAACATTAATACCATTTCCTGTAAGGTTATAAAGAACATTAGAAGTTAATCCGGCACCTGAGAAAGTAAGTGTTCCAGTATAATCTTGAACTGCGGTTGGATTAAAATTTACATTCATAGTTGCACCTGAAGCTGACATAATTGTATTTGCAGAAAGGGTAGTTGTTGTAGTAGTGAAACCTGTTCCAGAGATTGCAACGGTAACATTTTGACCGGCAGTTAAGTTAGCTCCACGAACAGTGATAGGTAAAGAAACATTACCATTTAATTCAGTGCCACCAAAGCTTAATGCACTAGGAGAGAAGATAAGCATTGGAGCTGTAGATTGGAAAATTTCAATATCATCAATAAAGAATCTTGCCCCAGCTGCTTGAAAACCTTCAAATTTAATGTTTGTTGCTGCTGTACCACCGGTAGCAACTACAGTAAATTCGGTCATATCTGTTGAGTTTAATCCAGTCACTAAATAAGCTGTTGTGTTTACAAAAACATTGATTTGAGATTGGTCACTTCCCCATTTTCTGGCTTTAAAACGAATAGTGAAGTTTCCACCATTTCCTGATAAATCTAAAGCTGGAGTTGTTATAAATCCTTTAGTAGTTGAAGTTCCAATTTTAACTTTTCCTGTAGATTGATAAACTTTGGAACCAGTCCAACCCGGAATAGTTGTGTAAGTGTCAAGAGAAGCACTTATGTCAGTTGTAGTAGAGTCTGTGATTCCGTTAAAACTTTCGTAAAGAACCTGTGCTTTGGTTTCATTGGTATTACCTAAAAGTAAAAATCCTATGATAAGAGCACTAAAAATAGTTGTAATTTTTTTCATAATTGGTTTTATTTTTAATTAATAATGTTAGTATCAAAAAAGCCGACAAAGTTACATAATTTTTTGATTGGGTAGATAAAAAGTTTTGTTTTTGTCAATATAAACGATAACACTTTGAA
>CAZELC010000509.1:0-1570 GCA_964512865.1 uncultured Bacteroidales bacterium | reverse complement strand
TAACAAACGCTATAGCAAATGCGGGTATGCGTGTTCGTTGAAACATTTGAAATCTTTATATACATTTGTGCTGGCAGACAGTTGAGCAACAATTTATTCCCGCACTTGCCATAGCGTCAGCCGTTATGCACTAATGGTAAAAAAGAAGATTCGCATTGACTAATGTATTACATAATTTAAATAAAATGAAAAAATTAATTATTTTTTTCATGACTTTAAGTCTGTTTCTTGCAACAAATAGTTGTAAAAAGAAAAACGATAGCCTGAAACAATATAATTTGTCAGGAAAAGCTCAAAAGGGACCATTTGCACCTGGAGCAAATGTTACTATTTCTGAATTGGATGAAAATTTAAGTCCAACAGGCAGAAATTTTTATACTACCATTATGGACTACGAAGGGAATTTTCAAATTCCAAATGTGGAATTAGCTTCAAGTTATGTTGAATTAAAGGTAGAAGGAAGTCATTATAATGAATATATTGGAGCAACACTTTCAATGGCTCCTATAACATTATACTGTATTGTCGATTTATCACAAACAAGTCATAACAATGTGAATATTTTGACACATTTGGAGAAAGATAGGCTAATCCAATATAAACAAGCTGGGAATAGTTTTTTAGAAGCTAAAAAACTTGCGCAAAAAGATGTTCTAAAAATATTTAATTTGGATAATTTGAACATTCAAAATTCAGAAAACTTAGATATTTCAAATGGATTAAATGATAACGCCATTCTATTAGCAGTTTCATTAATTATTCAAGGCAGTAGAGATGGCTCACAACTTACTACGATATTAACAAATATTCGAAATGACTTAAATGACAATGGTATTTTAAATACAACAAGTTTGCAAACTCAATTAATCAGTCAAGCTAGATTTATTTACGCAAAAAGTATTACAAAAAATTTAATTAACTATTATAATTCAATAGGTAATACTTCTTATATAATTCCTCCATTTCAGAATTATATTGATAGTTTTATTGTTAAATCAAGTTATTTGTCAATTGCAAATTTTTCATTTCCGGAAATATCTCAACAAGGAATTAATTTATTACATTTTACCGAAGATACGACTTTAATAAATACTGCAAATACCTATTCACTATCATTGCAAACTGATATTAACTCTCAAATAAACATGAGTTTTCAAATTTATCGAATTTCTGGTAATGTTAACTGGACCATAAGCAATAATCAAAGTTGGACATTTGATTTCGATTCACCAGAAAGTTTTGGGTGTAATTTATACCATCAACCTAATACAACTACTGATATGAAGATAGTATTTTCAGGTCAAGGTGTTGTTCAAATACATAGAGCGATTAGCAATGCATATTATATGGATATTGACTACGATAATTATTTGAAAATTGGGAATTAATAAACCATCAGTGCATAACACACGGTTAAAATTTAGCAGGCTGTTATGGGCAACTTGACAAGTATAACAAAGTTCAAATATTTTAGCGGTTTGACAATGACTGCAAGTAAAAGCCTGCCAAATTCAACCGCAAACCGTTATGCACAAGCATGCAACCGCCCCGGGTCAACAAACAATTATGT
>CAZELC010000508.1:0-1578 GCA_964512865.1 uncultured Bacteroidales bacterium | reverse complement strand
AAACTTTGATTTCAGCAAAATTGGCAAAATCTTGTAAATCATCTTCATTCGCAAAATTATACTCTGTTTCTTGAATTATCTCATTTCCTCCATCTATCCACGACCAGATTATGTCTAGACTGCTTTTTTTCAGTTTCATTATTTGAACATTGGATTTGTATTCATTATTAGCATCTGAAATATATTCAGGGTGTCCCGGGTAATTTTCAATTGTTTTTAACACCCAGCGGTGGTGATCCTTATCAGTCTTCCAAGGCAGATAAAGAGCATCATATTTATCCGCATCACGATTTCTTGAGTCATTCCATAAGTCTATATTATGAAAATTTTCCCACCTGAGGTTCTCTGAATTTGTAAAGGAAGAATAACTACCGAAAAATCCTTCATCAAATTCCGGTTTGAGAACATCAGTTCCATCTGTAAACCATCTTTCTAGGTAATCATTGATCAGAGGTTCGATAAATTCGTTATAATTCCCATTGAAATCAGGGTCGTTGATTATTTCCATTGCAGAACCGAGAACATAGAGAAAATCTGCAATAGAAATAGCAGCAAAAGTTGGTGCATAGTTCATATTTATAAAGCTACGACCATCAACAAAATGTTGATCGTTAGTAAAATAGGGACCATCCGTACTTAATTTAAGTAGATTAATTGGAAAATTATTTATTTCAGAAATTGAAGAAAAGAATCCATAGTCATCAACTTTTTTACCGTTCCAGACGAAATAATCATGCTCAATATAACAATCGTAATCCGTTGGAACACAAGGGTAATGAGAAGTATCAGCTTTAAAATTTTCATCATGATCCAATTTACCGTAATCGTCTGTATCCATATTTAGAACAGCGCCTATTTTTAAAACTGCTATGCTCCCTTTCTCTTTCGTAACAATATCTAAATATCTTAAATTGTGCGCAAAACTATCTTCAATTGAGTGAAATATTTCACCCATTAATACTTTTCTAAATTCAACTGTTTTAATGAAATCATCAGTGTCAGTTGAGGAATGCTGGGTAATGTCATCGTAACTGACAAATTTATTCGTCGGGTCATTTTCTTCTGCTGTCAGACCAAGAACAAGCAGTTCATAAAAATATGACCGAATATAATTGTGCATTGCTCTTATTTGAACATCAGGATTAAATCCTATGTTTTTACTAAGCAATTCAGCATGCATTAGAGGATAGCGATCTTCATTACTAAGGTCGGCTTGAACATTACATGAAAAATCAACTGAACTTGTTCCTGATTCAATATAATCGCACAGCTTAAATCCAGTAATAAAATCGAGTGGTGCTTCTGGCGGGCAAGATAATTGAACTAGACCTGTTGTTGTAAACAAAGCTGCTTCCGCTATCCAAACTGGCTTACAGAGATCACATTGCGTTTCAATTAATTCATATGTCCACCAATATCCTTGAGCCATTGAATTAAAAGCATCCATCTCAGTATGGTCGTTGTACCCGACCCCTTCATTCACCCCCTCAAGTGCATTTTCCAAACTAGACTCGTTGCAATTTAAAGGTTGGTTTTCCATAAATGGAAAAAAATTGTATAAGAAGTTCAGACCACGAG
>CAZELC010000507.1:0-1581 GCA_964512865.1 uncultured Bacteroidales bacterium | reverse complement strand
CTCTAAGTTCAACGGCACTTTCTATGTTTGGAAAGGTATCGCATTAAAAACTGAAGCGAATGCAATGAATATGAAAACAACAATTGAAGTAAAAAAGATTGAAGAAAATGTAAAAATTCCAGCTGATAAATTTAAGATTCCAGATGGAGTTAAAATTTCGGATATTGATCTTAAAGGTGAGAATATTATTGTTAATAAATAAATTAGAACAAAATTATTTTCAAAAAAAAACAGAAATAAAACCTCGTTATTATGAAAACTGTTGCTATTACTATTTTTTGTGTGTTGACATTTTATTTGTCATTTGCCCAGAAGCTTTATAAAACTTATCAGGGACACCAGAACAAGATATCGGATATTTGTTTTAGTCCTACTTCTAAGAGTTTTGCAACAGGAAGCATGGACAAAACAATAAAAATCTGGAATTTAACATCAGTTGAAGCTGTAAAAACCCTTACAGGTCATAATGGTGTTGTGTTGAGTGTAAATTACAGCCCTGACGGAAAAAATATAGTCAGCAGCGCCTGGGATGGTTCGGTTAAAATATGGGATGTCGCAACCGGAACACTGGTAAAATCTATTGATAATGCACATGCATTTAAAGCCGAATATGCAACTTACAACAAAGAAGGAAATACAATTGTAAGCGCCGGCATAGATTCGGTAAAGCTATGGAATGCAAGCAATTTCACTTTAATAAAAAAATTTAAGGCACACAAAGAGGATATTTATTTTATTAGGTTCAGCCGCGACGGAAAAAGATTTGCCACCTGCGGATGGGATAAATCTATTAAACTATGGAGTTTTCCACAGTGTCAGTTAATTAAAACTTTTTCCGGAAATATGGCAGCAGTTAATTCTGTATATTTCTCAGCAGATGATCAGTTCCTCATCAGCTCAAGTGACGATGGTGAAATTAATGTCTGGGAAATTGAAACAGGAAATGTAATGACAATCTCTGAGGATAAAATACCAATGGTAAGTTCAATATGCGTTTGTGCAAACAATAAATATATTGCTGCTTCAACCAAAGACCTTAAGATTCTTCTGATTGATTATTTTACAGAAAGTATTGTTGCAACAATCAGTGATTCGAAACCTATTTCAAGGCTGTCATTCAGTCCTGACGGCAATTATATAGCATATTCCACAGAATCTGAAAACAGTGTTAAAATCTATGATGTTTCAAGCCTTAAATATCAAAATTGTATAGAAGAAAAAATGGCTGAGTTTGCAGATTTAAACACACCGAAAAAAGATAATGAAACATTACAGGACTATCAGAAAAGAACAGCTGAATACAAAAAGAAAAGGGATATTGCCAGATCGGAATGTATAAAAGAAGAAGCATCGAGGGTTCAGGATGAAAAAAGAATTAAAATGGAAGAAAAAAATCCTGTTTTTCAATACTCAACATTTAAAATAGAATCAATCTCTGCCTATAATGAAACTACCCAGGATTATGGAATATTAGTCAACGGCACAATGTATAGTGTTAAAATGCCTCCTGCTGAAGCAAAAACTTTTTTGAGTGTTTGGCAAAAAGCAGTAGTAAAAGGTATTACTCGAACAATCCCGCCC
>CAZELC010000506.1:0-1591 GCA_964512865.1 uncultured Bacteroidales bacterium | reverse complement strand
AATTTAATAACATTCGGATTTCTTCACCAGTTTTTGGGCGATAATATTTAAAAACAATATGCTCATTCTCATTTTGGACATTATAAAGTAAATGATAGAGCCACCAAGGTTTGCCGGAATAGAGCATTTCGCTTAAATTGTTATCTGGCTTGTAATATGATTCGAATAAACTTCTTTCCCACATTTCCTGTAAATATTTCGATGAACCTAAAATTTCCTCATTGTAATAATTATCATCTGGTGGAATTGTGTTATCTACGTGCGTTTCGTAATCTGAATTAATTACATTAGGGAAAATTGTAACCCCGTAAGCACCAATATAGCCATATTTCAGGTTCATTGATTCCCAGCTTTCATTTCCATTCTTTGCGTAAGGTGTAGGCATATGGTAATCATCTTTGCTATAAACAAAGCCAACCCAACGGTTCGGGCATTTTGTGTAGTATTCGTAGAGTTTGGGGTAGGTTTGCTCATCTCTGGTGATAAACATTCCGTTGCTTAGTTTGTTGCAATAGCGCATTGGTCCCCACCAGTAGAACTTTTCGCTCTCTTCATCTTGATAGTAAAACCTGAATAGCTTTGCATCCTGCCAGTTGTTGGATTTGGTTTTTATAGTATCTAAAGTGTTTTGTATTATATCTTTTATAGAATTGATATATTCCTTATGCCAAGTTGTATCATATTTTGTTGTATCATTTGGATTTCGTTCATATGAAAACAATATATCATCTGTAAAATATACTTTGTTTCCACGAGCATCTTTCCAAGCTGCACCAGGAATAGTACCCAAAGAATCTACCTCACCGCGCAGGAGGATATGGGCATTTATACTTTCAATGCGAATAAAATCAATTGCTATGTCTAATGTTCCAAAGTATTTAACAATAATATCAATATTTTCAATTTGCATTGGATTATTATCTGGTTCATCTGTAAACCTTGGGTTATTGAATAAAATAGAATCATTAGTAATAAACTCAGCAGTTATTGATATATTCTGAAAATTCTTCAAGGTTGGAATAATTTTTCGTGTTATTTTAATTGAATCAATTGGAGTAACTTCACTTATCATTTGAGAATAACCCCTATTATCGAAATAGTTTAGTTGTTCAATTGAATCACGATGATTTATAGGTACCTTGTTAAATTTTATGTAACCAGTATAACCATTTCCTAATGTATAAGGAATCTTTATGCTTAATACAACAGAATCATCAATTGTTGTTTCTGTTTCCGGGTTTAAACGACGTAAATTAATTGTTAAATACCATTTCTTGCCAAGATAATTATCAGTTTGACCTTCCCCTTTAAATTCCCAAAAACCTTTAGTATTAAAGCAAGGTTGGGGCCAAAGATTCATTAATACAGTATCAGAGCCATAAGCTGCTAAAGAATCCTTATACAAAATCAATCTGGAATAATTAACATCACTTGTATTTGATAATATTGTTCCTTTTATGCGCTTAAAGCCGAAAACGGGTTCAGAAGGGTCGGCAGTTCGTAATATTTTTCCTGTTGTTGTATCTGTTAGAAAAAGTGTAGGTTCATATTGCATAAAAGGAGAATAGAATGCACCAATGAAATAATAACC
>CAZELC010000505.1:0-1594 GCA_964512865.1 uncultured Bacteroidales bacterium | reverse complement strand
ATCCATACCACAATTTCTCAATATGGTGAAAAATGAATTGATATCAGTGAAGTTTGCTCCCGTTCCTCCAATTGTCAATGGGCCACTTAAAATAGCAGAACAACCAAACTTAATGTATTGTGTACAGGTTGAATCTGATGTATAATAATTGTTTGGAGTTCCATTCCTTTGAGTGACACAAACCCGAACAGTATCCCATTCTAATATAGGATTAAAACTTCCTATTGAAACAGTATCTATGAAATCTAAACAGAAAGGCCTAATTGGGTCAAAATCGTTTACGCTTGTCCAGTTATAAGTTGGATAAGGAATATTGTTAACTGTCATGGTTATACTAGCACTTGTCATTGGATTGTTAGACCGGTTTTTGATAATAACCGAAACTGGCATTGGGGTTCCCACTTCCAGTGAAAATGGAACATTGTGAATTTTGACAGTTTTTACACCGTTTGATGTTGTTCCGGCTGTACTCATTACTACTGTAAACATAGAGTCAAGTCGAACAGAAGGATTACATGCGGTGTCTCTTGCTGTAATGTAATATCTCACGATATTCCCATTACATTGTTGAGGTATTACCCAAGAGTATTGTGTAGCACTAAGTACTGTTTTAGGTGCTAAAATATAAGGGCCACCATTCTCATTGTAATATAGTTTAACTGAATCCTGAATAGTATTGTTAGCAGGTCTATCAGTTACATTTGCTTTGATTGTATATGGACCAAAATGATTAACATTGTTTATTACCAAAGGAGTAGCTAAACTAACTTTGGGTGAAATCAACTCTTTATCGGAACCAATAATTCTTACATCATCAATAAACCAACCTGTTGGAAGAAGTGTAGGTGAGGATTTACTTAAAACAAATTTTATTTCAAAAACTTGGCCATCTCCAGCTGAAACAAATGATGAGATATCTATTAACTCATTTTTCCACCAAGCGTTTGTAGGAATTGCGTTAGGATTTGTCCCCTGCCATTCAGGATAAACATTTTGGTTAAAAGCTCCACCAATTATTGTTGTTCCAGTTGCATCTCCATAATAAAAAGTTGATGTTGGTGTAAATAATATTGTTTTCCATATTGACCACTGATATCCTGATGATGAGGATCCAATTGAATATCTGTACTGAATATAAGCATCATCTAAAGCGTGAACTTTACAAATATGTTTGAAAGCTAGATATGTAATATTTCTGCCCGGGCTAAAATGTATTGTATCTACATAGGCTTGTGACATTGTAGTACTCTGATTGTAAATTGGAGAGTGGTAACACTTTGTCGGTGAGGCAGATAGTGTGTCTGATGTATACCAGTCTCCATTTGTTGGATTTAGAGAGTAACTTGTTCTGAATTTGTGAGTAGGCCCATCAAAGTTTTCAAAAAACAAGGTTGTTGAATCTGCACATTGCCCAAATGATGCAAAAATCGATGAAATCAATAAGATTGTAAAAATTAATCTCTTCATAATCAAAGCTTTAGATTGTATAATGTTTTTAAAATTTTCTATTTTTTATAGGTTTTTCCAATGGCAAAGATATGAAAAAATGCTGAATAATCAAGGGGTTAACCCTAAATTATGATGAAAAAATGAT
>CAZELC010000504.1:0-1598 GCA_964512865.1 uncultured Bacteroidales bacterium | reverse complement strand
TACTGTCATAACTGGAGCGATATATTCACTTGAGTATTTGATGATGTATAAATCGAAGACCGGTCTTGAATTTAGCATTCATTATTTTTCCTATTATCTGCTTCAGCTTTCAATGATATTGGTATGCATGTTACAAAATGTGATTGCTTTTCTGGTGGTGTGGGAACTAATGGCGTTGTCGTCATTTATGCTTGTTATATTTGAGAATGAGAAATCTTCAGTGCTTAAGTCAGGGATAAATTACCTGATACAAATGCATATCGGCGCATTGTTCCTCGTGTCTGCATTTATAATTCTTAACCTTAAAACCGGCACTTATACATTTGACGGGTTACAACAATATTTCTCCACTCAGAAGAACTTTCCTTTATTCCTGCTGTTCTTTATTGGTTTTGGGATAAAGGCCGGATTCATGCCATTTCATACATGGCTGCCTCATGCACACCCTGCTGCACCATCAAATATTTCTGCAGTAATGTCGGGCGTTATGATAAAGCTTGGAATTTTTGGGATAATAAAAGTGTTAATGTATATGCAACACGACATACTTTTATCAGGTGTTTTTATTTTAACGATTTCAGTTGTGTCGGGAATAGGAGGCGTGGCTCTGGCAATCATCCAACACGACCTGAAAAAGCTACTTGCTTATCATAGTATAGAAAATATTGGCATAATTGGTATCGGGCTCGGAATTGGAACAATTGGTGTTGCATTAAATAATTATACCGTTGCTTTTCTGGGCTTTGCAGGAGGTTTGCTTCACGTTCTCAATCATTCTTTATTCAAATCACTGTTGTTTTACTCTGCAGGTTCAGTATATCTTAAAACTCACACCAGGAATATTGAATCACTTGGCGGTATAATAAAGAAAATGCCTTTCACAGCTTTTCTTTTCCTTATTGCATCACTTGCAATTTGCGGACTTCCGCCATTCAATGGCTTCATTTCCGAGTTTATGATATATAACGGTTTTATCGAAGGACTATATTCAGCAAATATCGCCGTTAAGGTGATGATGCTGTTTTCAATGATTGGGCTTGCATTTATCGGCGGACTTGCAATATTCTGTTTTACCAAAGCTTTTGGAATAGTGTTTCTTGGCAATGCGCGTGAAGCAGATATTTCGCAAGTTACTGAAGTTAAATGGTACTCTTTGTTACCACAGTTCCTGATTTTTGCCTGTATATTATTTATTGGACTTTTCCCACAATTAGCATTAAAGCCTTTTTATTATGTGGTTCAAAATAATTTTGCTATTTTAAAGAACTCTGCTTGCGAAATGCCGTCAAACATATCAGTAATGCAGAATGTCGGGCTTGCAGGCGGCATATTTATTATTGTATTATTGCTTCTTTATTTTGCAAAGAAGGTTTTTGCCATAAAAAAGAAAGTGACTGAATCTGAAACTTGGGGCTGCGGGTATTCAGGCAAAGCTCCCAAAACTCAGTATACTGCAACATCTTATGCGGAAAACTATTCATATATTGCCAAAGGAATACTTAACACAACAACAAAGTTTCATGAAATTCCACTTACTGCCATATTCCCTAAGGAAAGATCGTTCGAAACTGAATCAGAAGATATAATTGAAAATAAGG
>CAZELC010000503.1:0-1603 GCA_964512865.1 uncultured Bacteroidales bacterium | reverse complement strand
ATTGAACAAATACTAAAGAGATTTTCAAAAAAGTGATTAAAAATCACTTTTTTTTGTAAATCCGGCCTAAATTTGAGCGAAATTTATGTTTTCGTAAGTGAAGTTTTTAACTTGTATTTTTTTGCCTTGTTTTTTGATATTTTATTGATAAAATGAGCAGTAAGAGTACTATTTTTATCATAAAAATAAAATAGAAACTCGGGTCTAAAAAATTTAAAAAGAAAGGAGGATAAAAATGCAGGTCAGAATTGAATTAAGACAAGGTGTCGGTAAAAGTAGTATACCAATTGTGAAAATAAACAATAAGGTTGAACGAGGTCAAAAAATTGCTGTTGCTGATGGTTTGGGATCAAACATTCATTCAAGTATTGATGGTGTTGTTTTAGACATAAATGATACAAGTATTCTGATTGAAGGAGAATTGCCGCAACCCGATAAGTATGTTTCAATTGATAGTGAATTATCGAAACTAGATACTATAGCAGAAGCGGGTATCGTTGGAGCTGGTGGAGCTGGTTTTCCAACTCATATTAAACTAGCTACTAGATTAGAAAACGGAACTTGTTATGTAAATGCTGCTGAATGTGAACCCTTATTGAAACATAATATTTTATACTTAGAAGAACATTGTGATACTTTAATTAAGGCTTTGGAACATGTAATGGAAATTACAGGATGTACTAAAGTTGTTTTTGCTATTAAAGCACATCATGAAAAAGCTATAAATATTATTAAGAAGCAAATTGAAAGGAAACAAGCATTTAGTATTGGGATTCTTCCTAATATGTATCCAGCTGGAGATGAGCGTGTAATCATCAGAGAATTACATAAATTTCTTCTAGAACCTGGACAATTACCTAGCGAAGCAAATGCATTAGTATTAAATGTAGAAACTTTAAAAAATATATACTGGGCAATAGAAAAAAGAAGACCAGTTATATCAAAAGATTTTACAGTAGCTGGGCGTATTAAAGGATTAGAACAACCTCGCACCTTTTTTGATGTTCCAATTGGATCGACAATAAGAGATTTTATTGAAGAATCCGGTGGAATATTAGAACCTTATGGTGAGATAGTTGGTGGTGGACCATTTACAGGAAAAAGCGTAAGCATAGATGCACCGATAACTAAAACTTTAGGCGGAATTTTAGTTACAAACCCATTCTTGGATATGAAAAACGAAGAGTTTGGATTAATTGAGTGTGAGTGTGGAGCTGGATATGATCGTTTAAAAGAAATAGTTGAAAAAATGGGCGGACATGTTATTGCTAGTGAAAAATGTAAAAGAATGGTAGAAGTAAATGGTCGATATCGATGTGAAAAACCAGGTGAATGTCCTGGTCAAACTGAGGTCGTTTTGAAACTGAAAAAAGCTGGTGCAACTTCGATTATTGCAGGAACATGTGAAGACTGAACGAATACCGTAAGTAAGGTAACTCCAAGGCTTGGAGTAAAAACTTTTCACAGTACAGATCATACGTTACGAGCAGCATCACATCGTTTATATCGAAGAAAAAAAGATTGATTAAGCACTTAGATGATTATACTAAAGAAAAGGAGATAGATCTTATGTCAATGTCTGCAGATCACGCAAAGAAATATG
>CAZELC010000502.1:0-1626 GCA_964512865.1 uncultured Bacteroidales bacterium | reverse complement strand
GACCAACGTAAGGTATACGTATTCGTTGTTAAACCACTGATTGTATTATTATAGTTTGTTCCCGGAGCATTAATGGTCGCTATTGGAGTTCCTACCCACGACCAAGTACCTGTTTGTCCTGAAGGAGGGTTGTTTGCACTCATCGTAGTAGAGCTTCCCGAAATAGTTTGATCCGGACCTGCATTAGCAGTAACAGGGGTGTTATTGGTTATAGTT
This sequence comes from uncultured Bacteroidales bacterium, assembly GCA_964512865.1. Taxonomy (GTDB): domain Bacteria; phylum Bacteroidota; class Bacteroidia; order Bacteroidales; family CAIWKO01; genus CAZELC01. Next base: position 1,410 of record CAZELC010000502.1, on the reverse strand, counting down.
ACGTTATCCTGGCTTACACAACCGGTTCCACTACCGGTAACAGTCCAATAGATAATATTGGTTCCTGCAGATAAACCGGAAATGCTGGCTGTGTTGTGGCTAGAAGCGTTGGTAATGGTGCCTCCTCCGGAAGATAATGTCCATAGTCCTGTTGCCGGAGAAGGGTCTGTTGCTCTAAGGTCTTGAGAGTTAGTGCAGACGGTAACAGTGGCTGTAGCCGGTGTTGTAATTGTTGCTGTCGGTAAAGCGCTATAGGTAATTTCAACATCATCGGATGAGGTACAAGATCCTTTTGTTATTGTCCATCGTAATGTGTTTACACCCGATTTTAGCGTTGAAACAGTCGTATTAGAAAGGGTTGAATTAGCAAATGTTGCAGTTCCACTGCTTGTTTGGTCGCTCCATTTTCCTGTACATCCTGTTCCCGGAGCATTTCCGCTAAGACTGTATTGACTGGTACAAGTAGTTGCATTTGAACCGGCATTCGCAGTTGTGGGAGAATTATTTAAAATAGTTACTTCATCATAATCTGCACACCCGCCTGAAGAAGTAACAGTCCAACGAAATATACTAGTTCCTGTAATGCCTGTAATTGTTGTTGTTGCAGAAGTAGCAGAAGTAATGCTACCGGTGCCACTAATTCTAGTCCATTCGCCGGATACTCCTGTTCCCAATGTAGCCGCCATGGTAGCAGTAGAAGAACAAATAATTTGGTCATCACCGGCAGTAAATCCGGAAGGAGGCGTACATATGGTTAATACTAATTTAGGGCGATTGGAAGAGCTCCAATTATATATGTCAATATAATTTCTACCACTACTGGACGTTCCTGAATTAACTATATCAAAACCAACAGAGAATGTTCCTCCTGCAGCTGATGCAATGTCATTTAATGCAGTTGAAGAAGAACCTATTTCACTAATCGTTTTCCAACCGGAACTTGCTGCTGTTGTAAAATCATGGCTACAATAGCTTGTCCCATCTTTAATATTATTATATAAGGTTGTATTTCCGTAACCGGAAACAACATAAGAAGAAGGACGAGTAGTAAGTTTAGTTACGTCGCAGTCAATCATTGATCCTGCATAATCATTCCCATAACCAAATTGATATAACATAATATCAGCATCAGAAAGAATATCATCGGGGTCTAGTGTACTTAAATCAAATTCAGCCCATCCTTGAACCCATTTTAAAATGTAGTCGGTATTATAGGCAAGTCCAAGCATAAATTCATTCGTATAAAAAATACCGTTATACCAAACATATCCTGTATTATCGACAGAACCGCAGGTTTTGGTCGTGCTGTAATTATAATAAGTAGTGGGGTCAATAATAATTGGGTATTTCCGGTCCGGATTAGAAAGCCATTTAATAGGAATTTGAATGCCGATAACTACATTTTTTCCT
>CAZELC010000501.1:0-1629 GCA_964512865.1 uncultured Bacteroidales bacterium | reverse complement strand
GTCATCATCCTTACTCTTTCCTCCTAAAGCAAGAACTTCGATACATGCCTGTTTAGAGTCAAGATCATTTATATATTCTCCTTCACTTCTTGCAATATCTGCAATTGATCTCAGCATAATTGCAGTTGACACCGGAAGCTCTACTGCAAGGGCTGAAAATCCACAGAATCCCCCGATCAAACCTGTTGTGGCAACAGCCAACTTATGCCAGCCGTTGGAAGCCTTTTGCCCTGGAATATCACTCATTGTAAAAATAGCAGTATAAACAGCTTTCCTTAATGAAGCACTGGTTATTTCATTTATTTTTGTATTCCAGCTTTCTGGTAAAGCCTTGAATCCTAATTCTAAAGGAGCGCCTATAAGATCCGTTATCTTTGCGGCAAGTCCAGGATTTTCCAGCAGAATTTTTGCTTTTTTAAGATCATCCAAATCTTTTTGATGAAAATTCATTATATCCGCCTTGTGAATAGCAGTTAACATATTATTTCCATAATTATTAATCTTCAAGAAGCTTTCTTCCTTTTTCCAGTAATTGCCAGTATTCTTTTAACCAGTTTTCCATGGATATCACATCATTTTCACTCAGTTCAAACTGTGATGCAATCTGTGTTATGGCGTTTCTTTCAGCATCAGCATAACCATCGTGTAAATTAGCAAGAACCATGCAGTCCCTTATTATAGCCATTTTTGTTATACGGGAGAGGTCTTTACAACAAAACAGAGAAAAATTTACATCCTCTTTCCATAACCCTGAAGAATCAATACCTAAAAGACTTGATTGCAAATTTATAAAATCTGCTTCTTTCTGATCAATGCCATCAGCTTTTGATATGGCAATAAGTGCCCTCAAGTAAGTTTCACCATCAAATTTATTAAACAGCCTTAAAATATCTTCCATATTTGAACAAATCCCCATTTATAAATATTTAATGTAACTCAAACAAATGAAAAAGATGATTTGATTCAACCTCAGAGCTTAACATATCATAATTATGCTCATAACATTACTTCTTTAACTCTGATACAACTTTATAAACACCCATTACCGCCACCGCTGTCTTTGAAACGCCACCAACGATACCAGCTACAGTAAAAATCAAAGGGGCGCTTGTAATACCTAATGCAACTCCTAACGCAGCAAAACCAGTCGGAGCAGCAACGCTAGTAATTACTGTAGCAACAGAAGATGTGGCTGATACCACGCTAATAATTGTATCGGTTACTTTTTCTTTGCTCATTTAAACACCCCCATAAGAATATAAATTTGTACTTTTGACAGAAAATTGTTACATATAGGTTATATTTCGACTGATATCAATTGGGTATCTTATGGCATTGAGTAAATAAATCATGTAATTACTGCATTGTCAATTTAACTGATATCTCTACTGTTTATAAAATATTCCGACTCAAAAAATTTTTCATGCAAAAGCTTGGCTAAATGGACTCATATTTTTAAAAATTATTATAATACATAATAGCGTCATATAATGTCGTTTAAAATATTTAGTATTTTTTTACATCTGCATATCCTCAATACATCAACAAACTGAACTTTTTCAGTACAAATATAAATCTGCAATTATTAAAAAACAGTAGTGATTATTTTTCTATAATTGCATAATATTG
>CAZELC010000500.1:0-1630 GCA_964512865.1 uncultured Bacteroidales bacterium | reverse complement strand
ATGTTTGTGATGTAATCCCAGCCAGTAAGCCGGAAGCATTGTACCATTGATATCCTGTTGCAGAAGTAGATGACAGGATGTTGTTATTGTATGTTATTACAGGGGTTGGAGGAATGGGATCAACTGTAATTATAATATTATGATTAAATGTGTTTCCACAGGAATCAGTGGCGGAAAAATTATATGTAGTAGTTGTTATTGGTGTAACTGTAATATTTTGATTGTGTGAAATGAAAATTGAGTTATTTGTCCATGTACCTTGGTAATAATTTCCTGTTGTAATGATTCCATGAAGCGTAATAGACTGTTCAGCACAAATCGCCTCATTCGTTTCCTGTATATATCCTGATATCCCTATAAAGTCATTAAGGTAAATTGTGTCGGATAATGTTATAAGACTATCGGGACAACCACCTACATTGGTTGTGAAAATTATTGTCTCAGTTGATTCTGTGATGCCATCTACAATAGTATTTATAGAAAATGTTACTGACATACTTCCTGCCGGAATAATTACGGGATTTAATAGGGTTATATAATCATCACCTTGTGTAGTTGTTCCGCTTAATGTATAATTAATGGTAATAGGAGTATTTATATCTATCGAACTGTTTCGTGAAAAAGTAATATCAGAAGTGCATCCTTCATAAATATCTTTATCATTTGTAGGATTTGTTATATTCATTGCTATGGTTGAAGTTTCTTCAGCAAGATTTGCTTTAATAAAAACCCAACTGTCATATATTCCATCAGTCACATCTGCAATAACTATTTTAATATGATACCATTGTAAAGGATTTACCGAAGCGCTGGCATTAAGCACTTTGGTTAACCCATCACATTCAATATTCAAATGACCATCAGCATTCTCATAAAAATATGTAGAGTTCGTATCATCATTTACTGTATTAATCATTACAGGTGTAGATGTTCCCGGAATTAAGGCAATATTTTTATTAATATATGTGCCGCCTGTAGGACTTGGTCCGGAAAGAAAGATGCCCATAGCATCACCAATAGTCGAAGTGGAGTATTCATTATATTCTTCTGATGCAAAAGAATAATTAAAAATTAAATTATTTCCTGGTAATTTAATATCGAATTCAATAGAAGCGGCATCTTCAGAGGCATTAGCTCCTGTTATATTATCAATTAAGGAATCCCCGTTACCAGAATAATCAGTTGACGTTTGAATTGAAGAATTCGGACCTTCTGCATTTTTTACATTACCTGTTGAAAGTACGATCCCATTACTAATTCCTATTGTTGAATTACCTCCATTAAAATATCCTGCCTGGTGAATATTCCCGTTAAATATAATATTTGACACTTCAATACATCCGTTTGCTATATTATTTTGTACAAGTTCTGCTGGAGTGTAAGTTGTATCAACAGTAAATATATCCTTGTTATTTTTTTTGTCTTTCTCTTTTTTGATATTCATTTTATAGGGAGGATAGTTATTAATATTTTCACTCCTTGTAAATTTTCTTTGCTGCGATTGAGCATTTGAAAAGCATATATTGCTAATCAAAATTATTAAAAGGAAATATTTCATATTACAAAAATTTTAACAAAAATAGAGTGTAATTTTAAATTAAACAAGAATTTAATGTGTTAAAAATCAGGG
>CAZELC010000499.1:0-1633 GCA_964512865.1 uncultured Bacteroidales bacterium | reverse complement strand
CACTTGAAATAAATACCATCGCTCCTGTAATTGGTGTAACCACGTTTGATGGAGTTCCAATGTAGAATTTATTTGTAGCATTTCCATTGGAGATTTTCCAACTTGCTTGTTCATTTACATCAGAAAAATCACAGTTATAAGGTAAAGTTGCTGGTAATCCATCTGTATTTGTAACAATAATATTTGACCAGTTTCCACCACATGCTTGTCTTACTGCAAAACTATAGAATTGTCCAGGAGTTAAATTGGAAAATACATAAGGTAATGTCGTTCCATCCGGAACATTGATAATAGTACCTGTATTTGGATCAAAGCCAGTACCCACGTTTCCATAAGAAATTTCAAAACCAGCATTAGCATTTGTGATATAAGTCCAGTTTAAAGTTACTTCTGTAGCTGTAGTTGATAATAAATTTAGTTGAGAAATATCAGGACAAGATGGAATAGCATCAATCGTTATATCATCAATGTTAAGATAATAACCACCAGTTGTATTTCTGACAAATGCAATTTGGTAATCACCAACAAACTGACTTAAATTGATCTCATATTCAGTCCAGTCGGCAGCAGGAATTACAGTATTTGGAAGAATCGTAACAAATAAAGAAGTGTCAGCAACTGCATCAAAAAGGCTATTTGTAGTAACATCATATATTTTTACTGTTAAACGATCTGTGTAAGTTGAATATCCTTTAGCCCAGAATTTAATTCTTTCATTACCTGTAAATGTGAATGCCGGAGTGATCATCCAATCGCCTAACTGTCCCGTTGTATTTGCAGCATACATTTGCAATGAAGATAAACCCGAACGAACATAAGATGCAGTTGTTGTTCTTTGCCATTTATAACTCGTACTTGCACCACCATTTACATTATACCAACACCATGGTCTTGAATCTGTTGTCCCGCCATAACCGTTTCCGGTAAACCAAACATCTTCAAATCCTTCTTCCCAAGGAAACACACTAATTGGTTCACAAGGTAATCCATAATTAACGATATCAGTTGTAAAAGTTGTGTCTCCTGTAATACAAACCGCTTTAACTCTGATACGATATACCACATTGGAAACAAGGTTTGAAATAGTAAAAGGGTGTGAAGTTGTGTATTCTGATTGCCAAACTAAATCGTCATAAGGTTTATATTCAACAATCCATCCGGAACAGTTCGCATCATCTGCCGCATTCCAATCCAAATCCATTGAGTTAAAGGTAGATGCTGTTCTTGTTAATCCTGTCGGAATATTACAAGCAGGGGTTGTCATGATGGTAACATCATCAATATACATACTATTTGTAGCTCCATATCCCTGAACTTTAAAAGCAATATGATGGCCTGTTCCAGCATAATTTGCAAAATTCACGGAAAAAATCTGCCATGAACTTGTTGTTGTAGGAGTTAGATTTGCAATAGAATCAAATGTAGATGCATTTGTAGGGTCAGTCATTACCCCAACAGTAACGTTATAAGTAGCAGTACTTTTATATAATTTAAAGAAAGCACTAAGGGTATTGATAGAAATTGATGGATCAAAAGCCGGAGATATAACATAATTATATGCTCCTGATGCAGTATACATGTACATCGCCCCAGGTGATGAATCTCGAGACTAAATCTTGGTCCTACCTAATAT
>CAZELC010000498.1:0-1636 GCA_964512865.1 uncultured Bacteroidales bacterium | reverse complement strand
GTAGAGGATAAAATTGATGAATGGCAGAAAAAAGGTAAATATGAGACTGTCAAAGATTTTCAGCAACGTGTAACTGAGGATAATAGAAATAAACAAGCCATTATCTTTACTCAACAAGCTATTGATGAGCTAGGTAAAAATAAATACCCTGCCAAACCTGTAAATGTGGATTATGATGCAGATAATGAAGTATTTAAAGTGTCTTTTGCTAATTTAAATCCTATATTTTTAAAAGTACCTGTTTCAGAAGCTGAACTTTTCGACAAAAACAAAGACAAACTTTTGCCAAATGCTCAATATACTTTTTATCAAGATAGCATTTCTATTTTAAGTTGTTCGTTCACTAACCAAGAAAATGGCAAAACTTATCAATTTGATTCAAAACAAGATGTGGCTTTTAATACGGTTAAACTCAATATGAATTTCGGAGATATCAAGGTTGATTTTTCAAATCATCAACAATCCGAAACACAGCAGGTTAAGCAGCAAGTTCAAAGTGTAAGCATCGGTAAATCGGATGTTGATATTGATATACCAGTTAACCCTCAAACAGCGGATAAAACATTTGCAGTAATCATTGCCAACGAAAACTACCAGAAGGAAGTTAAAGTGCAATTTGCATTAAATGATGGTAAGATATTCAAGGAATATTGCGAGAAAACATTAGGTATTCCTTCAAAAAACATTCATTTTGCCCAAGATGCTTCATATGGCAATATGAAGTCTGAGATTAAATGGATTAGCGATGTTATGGCTGCTTTCAATGGCCAAGCAAAGGTGATTTTCTATTACGCTGGACATGGTATGCCCAACGAATCGGATAAATCGGCATATTTGTTACCTGTGGATGGTTTTTCATCCGATTTTGAAACAGCCATAAAACTTGATGATTTATACAATCGTTTAACAGCTGTTTCATCGCAAAACATTACTGTGTTTTTGGATGCCTGCTTTAGTGGTAGTGTAAGAGAAAATGGAATGTTGGCAAATGCTAGAGGCGTAAAAATAAAACCCAAAACCGGAGTTTTGAACGGTAATATGATTGTGTTCACAGCTGCCTCAGGAGATGAAACTGCTTATCCTTATATAGAGAAACAACACGGTTTGTTCACTTATTTTCTACTTAAGAAACTTCAGGCTACTAAGGGGGATGTAGATTATCAAACACTTTCGAATTATATTACCGAAAACGTGAACCAACAATCAATAGTTGTTAATCAAAAGTCGCAAACTCCGCAAGTGAATACATCATTAGGTATTCAAAATTTGTGGATGACCATGAAAATTAAGTAATATAATACTAAATGCCAGTGCCCCAAAGCGTGTTTATTTTATAACTAAAGAGATTGTCGAAAAATTAAAAAGCAAAAAAACAATACTCTGTCACGAATCAATTGATATTACCATAATGACCCTTGTTCGCGCGCGTCTTTTTTGGACGCGTGCGCTGATAGACCAGTTTTCGTATATAGTATAATACCGCACTCGTCATAAGACGAGCGCGAACCTGGAAACCTAGGACTTTCCCAATTTACAAGACTTTCCAAGTCCACCGACTGGCGGACTTGGAAACGTCAAAATTGCTTTAAAGAGAAACTTTCGAAAACTTTCAACTAACAACCAAGATTAAAGTTTT
>CAZELC010000497.1:0-1637 GCA_964512865.1 uncultured Bacteroidales bacterium | reverse complement strand
ATGTGTTGCTGACGATTCTATACATAATATTAATTCTTCAGGATGGCAGAAAGTAAGAGTAAATAAATATGAAAACTGTCATGGTGTTGATTCTGTATATATAAACCTTGTTACCGGAATAGAAGATAATTTTAGTTTTGGCAATTTGGCAATTTTCCCGAATCCAACAACAGGTAAAATTACTGTGAATATAAGTGGTATTGACGAAAAGGTAAAACTTTCCGTAGTTACCATTCAGGGGCAGGAAATTTATGCTGATGAATTTTATACTATGTATAGCGGAACATCGCGTCAGATTGATTTGTCGTCTTATCCGAAAGGCATTTACTTCATTAAAGTAGCAAATGATAAATCTGTAAATGTTAAAAAGGTAGTTGTAGATTAATTATCTAAATCTTTTTTGAAAAGGTCGGCGAAAGTCGACCTTTTTTTTTGCAAGTAATATTCAGATTATTAGTAAAAACCTGATTTTTAGTGTGTAAATCATTCTCTAAATTAAAATCTTAAATATTTAGATAATAAGATGTATTGATATTGATAAATTTTGTACCTTGTAACCCCATTTTGAAAATTGAAAATAAAAAATAAATAAATTCAAATTATTATGAGAAAAGTTTTAGCGTTACTATTATGCCTGATAACCTTCGGGGTTTCATACGGGCAGCTTACCGGGACTAAGAATATACCGGGTGATTATGCAACCTTGGCGGATGCGGTTACTGCACTTAACACTCTTGGTGTTGGCAGCGGAGGTGTAACCCTTAACCTCCTTGCAGGGAATCCTCAAACAGCACCGGCAGGTGGTTATATTATCGGCGGTGCTGGTACTGCAATTCTTACAACAACAAGCTCATTAAATCAGGTTATTATTCAGGGGAACTCAAATACTATTACTGCTTTTACCCCGCAAACATCTGGCAATTTAAATGATGCAGTTTTTAAAATTATAGGTGCTGACTGGATCACAATTAGTGGTTTTACAATGCAGGAGAACGCTGCAAATACAACAACTGTTGCCGGAACAAATAATATGACAGAATGGGGGGTAGCTATATTATATGCAACCACTACTGACGGTGCTCAGAATATCACTATTCAAAATAATAATATTTCGCTTAACAGAACTTACCAGAATACCTTTGGAATATACAGTAACTCAACTCACTCACCTACTGCACCTTCTACTGGTGCTTCTGCAACAGGCACTTCCGGTGGTAATCATAACCTTAAGATATACACGAATAATATCTCGAATGTAAATATGGGTATAATCGTTATCGGGCCTCTTGCAGCTACAGATCATAACGTGGGGCTTGATATCGGTGGCAGTTCATTACTTACCGGTAATGTTATTACTGATTATGGCACAACTGGTTCATTTTCTTCATATCAGAATGTTGCTGGTTCTGTAAACGGTACAATTGTCAGAAATACTGTGAATTTTAATGTTTCTTACAATACTTACACAAGTTCAAATGGGGGAGTAACTTCGGGAAGCTTAAGAGCTATTTTTGTTCCGACCTTCAGCAATGCTCCAACTCTTGGAACAACAATGACTATAAACAATAATGTGATTTCTTTAAGAATCGGCAACACAACCCAAGACACATACGGGATACTTGTCAATTCAAGCACTG
>CAZELC010000496.1:0-1637 GCA_964512865.1 uncultured Bacteroidales bacterium | reverse complement strand
TTAATCTTAAAAAATAAATTATGAAAAAATTATTTTCTTTTTTGAGTTTATTATTCGTAATTTCGAATGTAAATGCTCAAAGTGAATTAAAAGTGTTTCCTGATTGGTATGGTTCAAACGGCACTCAAAACTTTTTTTATAAAAATGAAACAAAAGTGGATGCTTCCAATAATATTTATATAGCCGGAGCAACGCTAAATGGTTCTGGTAATTACGATATATTACTTGTAAAATACAACTCATCGGGGGTGGTTCAATGGACAGTTCAATATAATGGGGACGGAAATTGGCATGATATGGCGACAGGATTGTATATTGATGGCAGTGGCAATGTTTATATTACAGGTTTTACAACTACCAGCACGGGTGTTGATTTGGTCACAATTAAATACAACAGTAGTGGAACCCAGCAATGGTTAAGAACTTATAATGGCAATGGTAATTGGTATGACTCTGGCGCTGACATTACAGGAGATGGTTCGGGAAACATATATGTAACTGGCAGCATCTATTATAATAGTACACTTACTGATGCCATAACAATAAAGTATAATAGTAGTGGAACTCAACAATGGGCAAAATTGTATTATGTTGCAGGTAAGTGTGTAGCAGGAGTAAAATTAGTTGTAAATGTTACAGGTGTTGTTGTTTCTTCACTGGTTCAAATGGATTCTGTCACATACCGCTATGGCGTTCTCTTATATAACCCAACTACTGGTAATTTAATTAGCAGTACTGTTAGTGGTTCTTCTACTACTGGTATAGATCAAGTAAATGATATGGTGCAAGACGCATCTGGAAATATTTATATTGTAGGTGCAACACCTGTTACGGGTCATGGATTAGATTTGGATGTAATAAAATTAAATTCAAGCTTAGGCATTGCATGGGAAAGAACGTATAATGGTGCTGATAGTTTGGATGATGTTGGAAAAGGTATTGTTGTAGATGCTTCAGGAAATGTTTTCGTAACTGGCTACAAAACTACATCCAACCAAGGCAAAGATATCATAACAATTAAATACAATAGTAGCGGTACCCAGCAATGGATTGAAACATACAACGACACGCTAAACATGGATGATGAAGGTAGTGAAATGGCAATTGATCCTAATGGTAATATTTATGTTACTGGCTATACAACAACAGAAATAGATTCAACGGATTATTACACAATTAAGTATAATACGAGCGGAGATGAATTGTGGAGTATCAAGATGGATGGACTTGCCCACTTAAACGACAAAGCAGATAATATAGCAATTGATAATAATGGTGATATTATAGTAACAGGCGTAAGTCAAACTGCAACAGGTTTTTTATATAAAGCTGTTAAGTATATAGAAAAACAGGTAATTACACCCACCGATTATAATAGTGAAAGCCCTCAAAGTAATTTTCTGTTTTATGCAAATCAAGGTCAATTGATAGGTACAAATGACACATTGGTCCCTTATATTAAATACTACTCTAATACATCTCCTCCGATATATATAAAATATAGCGGTTATAGTCTCGTATTTGGCAAAACTGATACTATAGCAAACACTCCAGACTCTTTACAACGAATAGACGTATCATTCCAAAGAGCCAATAGCAACTCTAAGCCTTTACCTCTAGAAGAACAAAATAGTCTC
>CAZELC010000495.1:0-1640 GCA_964512865.1 uncultured Bacteroidales bacterium | reverse complement strand
GCTGTTGATGTTGAGTAGCATTCTAATCGGTACTTCAAAAACGTATAGCAATGATGAGATTAGTTGCTATATAGGCCCACCAGAGCCAACATTTAAAAATAAATTAGGAGCAAATGTAGGATTAAATTATCCATTTTTCAATAACAAGCCATTAACTAACAAAGATGTATCACCTGATGTTAATTCTGGATTTGAAGGACATGGAGTATCATTCGGTTTATCTCATTTATTTTGTTTAAATAATAATTATGCTTTCGACGAATCAACTCATAATATTCTTATGGGCATTAATTATAATACTTATAACTATTTTACTGATAATGTAATTTCTGATACAAATTATATTAATAAAGTGATTGACAACAGCACAAACAAACCACCAAAAATATTGTTGAATCAAAAGATGGAAAAACAATCCATCTCATTTGATTTACTTTACGTGCTGCATTTACAAGATGAAGATGGGAAACTGTTTAAGATGATTAATTTATTTGCGGGTTTTTCATTGAATTATAACTTTATAACTGATTACGATGAAAATATTTCGCTTGCAGACAACAGCGACTGCAAAATAAGGACGGATTTACCCTTCCAGTCTGTTTCCGATAATCAAAGAAAAGCAACTATTTATAGCGGAAAGTTACCAGATATTAATCAATTTTTATTTTATTTTAGATTCGGTATAAATGCTCCACTTGTCTATGAACGATACTATGAAATCAGTCCTTACTTACTTGCTGATTGTTATTTAAATACACTGCAAAATTCAAGTAATATGCATTTATTTAATTTTCAATTGGGTATAAGTTTTTTTTGGAAATATTAAATCTAAAATGAAAAAATACTTCATTCCAGTCGCCTACATCGCTTTATGCGCAGCATTTTTTGTTGTTTGCGCTTTGGTTTATTTTAATCGTGGGCGGCAGGGGCGGTTTATTGGTTGGAAGATGAGGCTTGGCGGACTGCTGCTGATGTTGAGCGGGATGATGTCGGGGTGCAGTACCTTTCCAAGTGGCAATATTGATTGCTATTTGGTAGATATGGAAGATAGCGACATATTTTATGGTGGTCCAACAGTTTCTTATACAAAATCAGATTCACCGGTGGAACTAGTTACTAACAATGCTTTGTCACCAGAAACAAAAAATAATTACAATAATAATTGTTACAATTTAGGTATATCATTTTTCTTTCCGTTTAAACAAGAAAATAGCCAACTTGGATTGATAGTAAACTTTTTATATAGCAAGCATCATTTATATACGGAGGAGACTATTACAAGCGATTCTTATGCACAAAAAGTTATTCAAAATTATATACCCGGCAATTCATATCCTATGAAGTGGAGTGGTTCGCTTGATATATATGCATATTCCTTGGGAGCAAAATGTTGTTTTACACCCTTAGTTGAGTTACCCTTTAATCTTGATTTAGGTTTTACCATGGACTATTTAGCTAACATACCATATACCGAGCAGTTATCCATCAGCAATTCAAAAGATTTCAAAATCAGGACCGATTTGCCTTTCCGAAATATAAGCCCCGCTCAAGACAAAGCAACGATTTACGACGGCGAACTCAGCGGTACTAACAAATTTGTTTTTAAACTTGATTTCGGTTTGTCTTATAGCTGGAGTTTG
>CAZELC010000494.1:0-1653 GCA_964512865.1 uncultured Bacteroidales bacterium | reverse complement strand
TAATTTAGTGTCACGCATTACTGAGAAAAACTCAAAATTATGAGTAGAAATAAACAACTGAGCAAAATCAACAGGTGATTTTAAACCTTTAAATATTTCAGTTCTTTTATTCTCAAAAGCATTATCTAATGTTAATTCTGATTTAACCTTTAATGAATTCAATTTATCTTGAATAACTCCTTTATCATTTATGTAACCATTGGCAATCAAGTTTAACCATAATTTTTCTACATCAAGATGTAAATTACTAAATTGAACTTTTGATAATGAGCACTTGTGAAAGAAACTCATAATTAAAGACCTTACTTGAAATATGTGATTACTGTCCAAACTTGAAATTGGGTCGTCAATAAATACAATTGTATTTGGCAATTTTGGAGGTTCTTCTTCTCTAAGTGCTTTTAGTTCTGTCAGAAAATAAGCAAATGCAATAGCAGACTTTTCTCCTTCACTTAAATTACTTGCAGGATGACCGCTTCTTTCAAGTGTAAATTTATCATTGCGTATTTCAATTTTGATGTCTTTTCTATGAAGCAGTATCTCTAAAATCTCATTTAGTTCTTCCTGCCCTTTAACATTACTTTTAAGTTGAGTTTCAAGGGCTAATTTATCAGCTTTGTTTATATTAATATTAGTATTGATATTTAATATGATTGACTCAGCTTTGTCTTTGTCAGCTTCTTTTTTATTGTAATTTTCATCTTGTAAATATTCTGCTACATAATGATTTAATATTTTTTCTAATGCTTTTTTCTTATTATCGTCAAATTCATTTAACCAATCATTATGTGCTTTTACAGCTTTATTTATTTCCTTAAAATCTTCTTCAAAGGTTACAAGCTCAATTTTAGTTGCAGGAATGCTATTAAAATAATCTGAAGTTTTTCGTTTTAAATCAGTTTCTAATGTTGATAGTTGTATTTTGTATTTTTTTACTGTTTCTCCGAAATTATCTACAGCTTTTTGATAGGCTGATTGAAAACCATTAACCAAGTTTTTTTTATCAGGGAATGTGATTTTTAGTTTCTCTTTTTCTGATTTTATCTTCTCTTGTAACAATGCAATGGCATCTTGAATTACTTTGAGTTTTTCGGAATAGTATGAGTTTAAATCGCTTATTCTGTTTACAGGTAAGGTTTTTGTACAAAACTTACATTCTGTCTCACTTTCGTGCAATTTTATTCCAGTTTGAACCCATTGAAACAAATCTTTATCTTTATCTAATTCAGGAAAAGGAATTGATTTGGGTGCAGTGTCTTCTAAAATTGTTTTTACTTCTTCCGAAAGAGTTTTAAGGTTTTCTGAGAAACTATAATCTGATTTTTGTGGTTCGAAATCTTTGGATAAAACAGCATCTGATTTTGTTTTATCTTTTTCATCTTTTGATAAAATGTATTTTGGCAAATCAGTTTTAACATTACCGGCAATTATCCTAAAATGTGAAATATTAAAATCATCTCGTGTTAATTTGTTATCTAAATAGTTTTCACGTATTTCTTTTGCTTTATCAGTAAACTTGCTGCCAGTTTTCTTATCATATTTACCAAACTCATCAACTACTTCCTGATAGCGATTGTCCCTAATATATTCTAACTGAGCTTTCTTTTTATCTAATTTCTTTATTTTCTTAACTAGCTCACCTGACGGGTCCCC
>CAZELC010000493.1:0-1663 GCA_964512865.1 uncultured Bacteroidales bacterium | reverse complement strand
GCTTACTATTTGAAGCCGGTGAGAACATTGACGACCTGATGCTGTTGTGTGAAGCGGATATCACTTCAAAAAACATAAAAAAAGTTGAACGCTTTCTTAAAAACTTTGAGATTGTCCGTGTAAAACTAGCTGAAATTGAAGAAAAAGACCGCCTGCGAAACTGGCAGCCGCCGGTTTCGGGTGAAATCATTATGGAGACCTTTGGATTAAGACCATGTAAAGAAGTGGGCATCATCAAAACAGCCATACGCGAAGCTATCCTCGATGGTAAAATTGGCAACAACTATGAAGAGGCTTTTCAATTTATGATTGAGGAAGCCGAAAAGCTTAATATGAAAAGAAAGTAATTTATATCGATTTTTTTTCATAAATTGCACATTATTTTAATTTCACAACTTTACAGGCAACCAAAAATAGAAATGAGTGTCTATATTTTCAAGAAATCATTAAAATCATAATCATGAAAAAATTGTTACCTATTTTGTTTTTTATTGTGATCGCAGCAAACGCATTTTCACAGCAGAATTGCCAGGCTTACTTCAGTTCCATATATAATCCAGCCACCACCACCATTAATTTGCAAGATAGCTCATACAACATTGATTCAACACAAATTAATGTTACTTCCTGGTTATGGACTGTTCAGTATGACGGTGTTTCGTATACGTACAATATTGAAAACCCGGTTATTCAATTTAATTATTATCCAGGAACTGTAGATGTTTGTCTGACAATTAACACAATTAACGGCTGCAGTAGCACTTTTTGCGATACAATTAACCTTTTCAATCCATCATCCTGTAATGCGCTATTTTATTATTTGATTGATTCATCAACAAATAATTATAACTTTATTGATTCTTCCTATACTTTCTATCCCTTCAACAATACTATTTCATGGTTATGGGCAGTTTACGATAATAACAGCAATATTTTAGCTACCAGTAATATTCAAAACCCGACTTTTACTTTTCCTGGAAGCGGTATCTATCAAGTATGTCTCACTATCACTACTGATAGTGGTTGCCAATCAACCAACTGTGATTATGTATATGTTCAAGACAGTAATAGCTCCAATTGCCAGTTAAATATCAATGCCAACATTGGTTTTGTTTCAATTCCTGGAGGCAACGATGGATATATAGAACTTACCGTTACTGGCGGAACACCGCCTTACACATATAACTGGTTAAACCTTGGGCTGAACACACAAAATATTTATAATCTTTCAAGTGGTGTTTATATTGTTAATATTACCAGTGCTGATACCACTTGTCCGGCAGTTACCTTTACAGCACAGATAGTTGAACCTTTTGACTCGACAAATATTATTGTTGACACATTGTACACTAATGTCGTTGACACTTGTTTCAGCTATGTTGTAGATAGTTTTTATATCGACAGTATGTATATTTCAGGAAGCAATATAATAACTGTTGTCTGGTTGTTTGTTGGTGACAGTGCAAACACCTTAGTTTATGCAACTTATAATTATACATTTAATGGGGCTCAGATTGTAGTATTAACTGTGAATTGTGACAGCGGTCAAAAAGCTCTAACTACTTATATGAGTTATGTTTACATAAGTCCGACTATGAGTGTTGACACGAAAGATCCACAGCCTACACTGTCGATATATCCAAACCCGGTAACAGATATTCTG
>CAZELC010000492.1:0-1666 GCA_964512865.1 uncultured Bacteroidales bacterium | reverse complement strand
CCCCATGGAAAATTCATAGTATTAAATGCCCAATAATAATCATCAGTTAGGTCTTTTGGGACAGATAATAATGCACTTAAAAGATTTTGATCTTTGAATTCATAGAGAAAATGGTTAGTATAATCGCATGATTGTAGCGACCATTTTTTTGGTTCATTTTGGTAATATAGTATACTTCTTAAAACATTACCGGTATCATGCCCACCAACTCCTCCCCATTCATACTTACCCACTAGAGAACTATCCATTAAAGTACTAAGAACATGCTCTAATGTATATACGGAATCATGCGTATCTTTATTTAATTGCTCTACTTGTGGCATAATTCTGAAAAGGCCAATATACTTATCTCCTCCGCTAGCATCAATATCCCACATTTCAACAAGATTAAATGGTTCACAATATTGTTTTTTATCGTCCAAATATGGGAGTGTGAATGTTCCAGTCCAAACAGAATTTGTTTGCTGCGTAAAACCCACATCATATGCGTTTTGCAAATATGCCAATCTTTTTCTGGTTTTCCAATTATAAACAGCAAGTGATTTCATTATGCTGCTCCTTATAACCATCTATTTTGCCAAATAAGTGTTGTGTCTAATTCATTTGCTGGTAATGGATTTGGTTGTATTTCATAGCTTATTTCAAATTTAAGTTCGTTTGTTCCTTCATTCAATTCGAAAAATATACTTTCATCAGTTAATGAAGAAACATCGTGATTAACTCCAAATAAAACGGTCATTGAATCCGTGTCGATCGTTATTGTTTGATTGGGTTCTAAAGAAATTCCTTTTAAATAAATAATATTTGTTTTAATATCTCCAATATTTAATGAATCTATTTTCCCTTCTCCAAATATATCAACATCCCACTCCATTACAAGTGTTAATTCTAGTTTTCCATTCGCTCCAATTATTTCGCCATTATTTCCAGTAATATATGCATAAGGAGCGAGAACTCCTAAAGCATTCCCTGATCCAGCAAATATAAAAGGAATAAAATTGTATATCATTGTGGGTTTGCAGACTGCGTTTCCTTCTCCATGAATATAACCTTCATACTTATTATTGGATTCTCTATCAAATCTACCGCTATCAAATATAAAACGGTCAAACATAGTTCCTCCTAACTTTCAGTTACAGTCAAAGAACCAATCGGTACTGTTGGCTTAACTCCTTGCATAAGGGGATAATTTGCACCTAACGCGCCATAATAAACAATATTTCCTCCTGCAGTCATAACCGCAGCATACCCAGCAAAAAGCCCAGTTGTTGATGGCACTGTCGCAAATTCAATAAGATTTGTATTTTTGATTTCTCCAAGAGCACCATTAATAGAAGGAGTCCCCCAAACAATAGGTCGTCTAGCATATCCAGAATAACTAATTTCTGTTCCGCTCCCATCTGCTCCTGGATTAGTTGAAAATAGTGCTAAGTATAAAGTTCCTGCTAAATTAGCAGATAAAGTGCCTGTTTTGTATGTGTTTCCTTTTGGCATATCATCCTCTCTCTTATATATCTTCTATAAATCTATGTGTAATTTTAATAGATGTTATCTTTTTATTTGTAACATTCTTTATAATAAGTCTAAATGGAGTTTTTGTTGTCCCATCTGTTATAACTTGTACTGTTTTATTAGTACCAATAAACTGTTTTTGCTGAACAGCCGT
>CAZELC010000491.1:0-1675 GCA_964512865.1 uncultured Bacteroidales bacterium | reverse complement strand
AACGTATAAATTAAACGTTTCAAACCTTTCAACTGGGAACTATATTGTTAATGGATATTCCATTTCAGGAGAAAAAATTAAAAATATTAAGTTCATAAAGTTATAAAAACCATAAATATGAAAAAAAAATACACTAAAATAGTACTTTTTGTCCTTATAAATTTTTCAATTTTATTTGTATTTGGACAAGTTCCTCAGGCGATCAATTTTCAGGCAATTGCCAGAGATGGAAGTGGTAATCCGATGGTAAATACGAATCTTCAAATTCGGTTATCAGTAATTGATAGTTTACAAGGAGGTACAATTGTTTATCAAGAGTTGCGTGCCTTACAAACAAATGCTTATGGTTCATTCTCATTTCAAATTGGAGTAAACCCTTCATTTGTAATTGTGGGAACGTTTTCTGCAATTAATTGGGGGACAGGAAACAAACACCTTAAAATTGATTACGATCCCACCAATACATTTAGTTTTGATTTGACTTTAGGGATTATAAAATTTGTTACTGTACCCTATGCTTTTGCAGCCGAAACAGTAACATTTATTGATGCTACAGGTGCACAAGAGGGTGACGCTTTGATTTACAATCAAGCTACTGGAAAATTTGAACCCGGACAAGTATCAGAAACTCAAAACCTCTCTGATGTATTAACATTAAACAATGATGCTAACGCAAATCAAATTAAAAATCTTGCCAACCCTACGGACAGCATGGATGCTGTAACAAAAGTATATGTGGATGCTCTATTAGCAAGAATTGAGGCACTTGAAGTGTCAGACCTACTCAACAATGGTTTCTACGATACAAGAGATAACTCTCATTACAATGTTGTTAAAATTGGTAATCAATTCTGGATGGCAGAAAACCTTAAATATTTACCATCTGTTGTGGGGGTGGGAACAGAATCAGATACGATTCCTTATCATTATGTTTATGGGTATGATGGAACAAGTGTGACAGCTGCCAAAGCAACCTCAAATTATAACACTTATGGAGTTTTATATAATTGGATGGCTGCTATGGCAGGTTCTTCGAGTAGTTCAGCAAATCCCAGTGGTGTTCAAGGAGCTTGCCCTTCCGGCTGGCACTTGCCAAGTGATGCAGAATGGAGTCAACTTACAACTTTTTTAGGAGGAGAAAACGTTGCCGGTGGAAAATTGAAAGAAGTAGGAACAACACATTGGCAACATTCTGCAGCAACCAATGAAACCGGCTTTACAGCCCTTCCGGGTGGCTTCGCTGGTGTTAACAATTTCGTCAGTATTGGACAGTATGGTTTCTGGTGGAGTGCAACAGCGTATGACACATCTTCTTCATGGGATAGGGACATAAGCTTCCTTTACAGCAATGTTACGAGGGAATACCCCGTTAATGAGCGCGGTTTATCTGTGCGCTGTATAAAGAACTAGTTCAATTGAATATCCTACTGTTTTTGCTGCTATAGGCATCACTTAAGTAAGAAATGCTGCTTTGTTAGATTGGTATTTTGGAAATTTACCAATCATTATAACATAGATCGAAAAGTACGATTATTCAAATAAGGATTTTAACAGAATTTCAATAATACAAAAAAGCACTTACTCCTTTTCGTCGTAAGTGCTTCATTTTTAATGTGGTCCCTCTTGGGCTCGAACCAAGGACCCTCTGATTATGAGAAAGATTACAACGTTTTAT
>CAZELC010000490.1:0-1687 GCA_964512865.1 uncultured Bacteroidales bacterium | reverse complement strand
GATAGTGTCATAACATATACATTACACATAAACTGGAATGTTAATATTCAAATTTTTGACACTATTTGTCAAAATAGTTTGCCTTTTCTTTGGAATGGAATCACTTTTTATAATGAAGGTTCTCAAATTGGGACTCTTACTTCTTATACCGGAGCAGATAGCATTGTAACCATGTCATTGGTAGTTCATACAAACACTAGTTCTGATATTACTCAAACTGTGAACGAAAATGAACTACCCATCATCTTCAATGGAAACTCTTTTTCCGGAGAAGTGGATCATTATTCGATAATAATTCCAAATACTAATGGTTGTGACAGTATTATTAATTATTCATTACAAGTAAACTGGAATACATATCAATCCATAGATACAACCATTTGTAGTTATGATCTACCCTTTATCTGGCATGGATTTACATTCTTAAATGAGGGGATTAAAATAGATACGCTTTTAAATGCTAATAATACATTCCATTTGATTACTTATACCTTACATATTGATACTTTAACTGATATTCAATTTAGTGGTTTTACAAATCCATTGTGTCCCACTATTACCAATCAACAAATTATTGCAAACATAAATTCCGGAACACCCCCTTATTCCTATTTATGGACTGGTGATTCAATAATAAATGCATTGCAAAATCAAGCGTTAATAAAAATTGCACCAATAAGCTGTGGTGATCATAGAAAAGTATTTTTAGAAATACAAGATTATTTTGGTTGTATAGCCAGGGATACGGCTTTAATTGAAATGAATTCACCTCAAGCGCCTTCACTTTCAGCATCAATACCTGCTCAAAATTGTTTAGTAAATAATTGTCAGTTTTCTGTCCCTAGTCTGGATTCTTTGGTTCGAAGTTATTCTATTGATAATTGTTATCCAAGTGATAGTTTAATCATTACTCAAAATCCTATTGCAGGAACACTCATTTCAATAACTACCAATGTTGTTGTAACGATCGCAAATTCTTGTGGCAATAGCATCCAAACAACAGTTTCCGTTAATGTACCTTCGGTTTTATCTGTTTCAATAAGCAATATTACACCTGTTTCTTGTTATGGACATAATACAGGAGGAGCTACGGCAGTACCTTCAGGTGGAACTCCGAATTATTCATTTAGTTGGAGCATTCATACTACACCATCAACAATTATTGCAAATACAAATGCAATCTCCAACGTTGCAGCCGGAACCTATCGGGTTACTGTGACTGATCAATCTGGATGTACTGTTACTTCCAATGTTAACATACAAAATCAATCAGCAGCAATGTCCCCGGGAGTTATTTCCTCTAATCAGTCAGTTTGTTTTGGAAGTGATCCTGCTCCACTAACAGGAACCCAGGCAACTGGAGGGGTTAGTAGTTTTTATCAATGGCAAAAATCATCAGATAATATTATCTTTTCGATGGCAAGCGGTATTAATAATACCCAAAATTATACACCTGAAACATTGACTCAAAACACCTATTTTAGAAGAGCATGGATCAGTGTAGCTTGTGGTACAGTTTACAGTGATACAGTATTAATATCGTTTTTCCCTGTTTCAAGAGATACTATCGTAGATGTTGTATGTCAGGGATTTGAATATGTTAATCATGGGTTTAATCTAACAGCAGATTCAACGAATTATCAAGGTGAACACTCCTTTTATCAATATCTGTTAAACATTTATAATT
>CAZELC010000489.1:0-1692 GCA_964512865.1 uncultured Bacteroidales bacterium | reverse complement strand
CTGTTAGGAAGATTGGCAGCAGGTGGAGCCGGATATTCCTACATGATGAAAGGTGATGCAAATAAAGCACAGACTTTTTTTGAAAAAATAAGCCAGTCAGATAAGTATATATCAAGGGATGAGGCTCTTGTAAATTCAGGAATAATATACAGGGAGTCAGGTAATTCTGAAAAATATATGGAATCATTCAAAAAAGCTTCAGAACTGAATAAGGACTCCATTTACAGTGGTTTAATAATGGAAAAAGCAAACTGAATGATTTTTTTTATAATTGAAATAAATCTATAATAATCAATATAATGTTATTATATAATAATTATAATACTATATATTATATATATAAAAAAATATCTTGACCTTGTCATTTAATAGGTTAAAATTAAAACCTAAGCATAAATCTTGTCTTTTTTTAGCCGTTCAGAAGTTTGTCATAATTATTAGTTTGATTGATCATTAATTCTTTATTTTTTAAATTTGAAAGAATTTTGATCTTGATCTCTACCCCAAAAAAAAGAGTCAAACATGTTTCTTAAGAAAAAAGAGAATCTAGTTGGCCTGGATATAGGTTCAAAAACAATAAAGGCTGGTGAAGTCGTTGAAACTAAAAACGGACTTCAGCTTAAAAGATTTGGAACAATAGATATACCTTCTGGAATAATAGAGGATGGAGCAGTTCAGAATCAGAGTGAACTTGCAAATCACCTTAAGGAACTTTTCAGAAAATGTAATATAAACCAAAGTAATATAGCGCTTTCAATCGGTGGCAACGCTGGAATAGTAAAAAAAATAAGTCTCAAAACCATGACAGAATCAGAGCTTCATAAGGTAATAAATATTGAAGCTGAACATTACATTCCATATGATATATCCGAAGTAAATCTTGATTTTCAGATTCTTGGTCCTGTAGAAAACAATCCAAATAATATGAATGTTATTCTTGCTGCAGCAAAAAAGGATGTTATCACAGGTTATATGAATGCTCTTGATGAAGCTGGCTTAAATCCTTGTATTATTGATATTGACGCATTTGCCATACAGAATGTTTTTGAACTGAACTATACCATTCCAGGCGAGTATATAGCGCTGATAGATCTTGGAGCCACAAAGCTCTCACTGAATATAATAAAAGATGGAATAAGTGTTTTTATGAGAGATGTTTCAATGGGAGGTTTTCAGATCAACCATGAAATAATGAATGCTTCCAATTGTTCAGAATCAGATGCTGAAGATATAAAGAAAGGCATAAAGAAAAGCACAAAGGTAGATTCGGAGTATATTGGTCAGATAATCTATAATACAGTGTCTGACTGGTGTGCTGAAATAGGAAGAGCTCTTGACTTTTTTTACGCTTCATACTCCGGAGACAGGATAAAAAAAATATTCATATGCGGCGGCGGGGCAAATATAGATTCCTTCAAAAAAATCCTGGCTGATCAGACATCAACAGAAGTAAATATTTTAAATCCTTTCGGTCATCTTATGATAAATGAAGAACTGTTTGACAGCGACTATCTTCGCAAAATGGCTCCACAGGCAGCAATAGCGGCGCTGACCCCACAAATGGAGACGGCGGTCGAGAGCATGGCGGAGAACTCGTCGTCCAGTTTCATGCGGCGGCACAGCCAGAAGCTGAAGTACCAGACCACGCACACTACCAGTACGGCCTGCAGCATGCCCAGGAAGCCGGCCTCC
>CAZELC010000488.1:0-1694 GCA_964512865.1 uncultured Bacteroidales bacterium | reverse complement strand
GGCACGACTCTTTTAAACAACTGGTTAATAAATCCATGATAGGAGAAATTAAGATAATCGTTGCTCCTGATCAGTTGAATTATGCAATTGGTTACTCAGGGAAAAACAGAGAAATGTTAAAAAAACATTTTAAAAAAGTAGAGTTTTGTATTGATAACAATTTGAAAAACAGAGATTTTAAAACGATACAATTGTAATGATTATTATTGTTGATAAGAGGATTCCGGAACCGGCAAAAGCAAAACTTTCATTTTATGGAGAAGTGATTGATTTTGAGACAAAAGGAATTGTTTACGATTCCATATCTTGTCATCCCGATATTTTCTTTTGTCAAACTCCGGATAAATTAATAGTGGCTCCTGATTGTCCGCAAAAATATATTAAATTGCTGGTTGATAGGGATATAATATTTGAAATTGGAACCAGCAAACTTGGCAATGCTTATCCGGCAACTGCCAGATACAATGCGGTTGCATCAGGTAAATTTTTAGTGCATAATACAAAACACACTGATAGTAAGATTATTGAGGGTTACCAAAAAAGTGGGGAAGAAGTTATCATTAACGTAAAACAAGCATATACAAGATGCAACCTTATTGTTATTAATGACTTGTTGATAACATCGGATATGGGTATTTTTATTAAACTGAAATCTTATAATCTTAATACGTTTTATGTTAATCCTGAAGCTGTTTTTCTTGATGGGCATAAGCATGGATTTTTTGGAGGCTGTTGCGGAACTATTGATGATAAATTATTTATTATAGGTTCATTACATTATATTAGTGAAAGCAATAAATTAACTGACATTTTGACAAGAAACAATATTCAATTAATAGAACTTGTTGATGGACAACCATTTGATGGTGGTGGGATTTTATTTCTTGAAAATTGAAAATTAAAAGCTTCTTAAAATCAGCATAATATATGTTTTTTAATAAAGTTATGATTTAAATATAAGTTTAAATTGAGCTTCATTATTTAATTGAAGAAATAATTTAGTTTTGGACAATCAAAATTTAATGTATTTTTGTTTTGACATTTTTTATTTGCCGGCGGAATGAAGCTTTCTGTTATTATTGTTAATTATAATGTAAAATATTTTCTTGAGCAATGCCTTATCTCTGTTTTTAAAGCTTCAGAAGGTGTTGATATTGAGGTAATTGTTGTTGATAACAACTCTGTCGATGGATCTATAAAGATGCTTGCCGAGAAATTTCCTTTGGTTAAACTGATTTCAAATAGCGATAATAGAGGTTTTTCTAAAGCAAATAATCAGGCTATCAGAATTGCTACTGGTGATTATATTTTACTTCTTAACCCTGATACAGTTGTTGAAGAGGATACTTTTATAAAAGTAATTGCCTTTATGGAAGAGCATCCGGAAGCCGGTGGTCTGGGTGTGAAGATGTTTGACGGGAAAGGAAATTTTCTTCCTGAATCTAAGCGTGGACTGCCAAAACCTGATGTGGCATTTTTTAAAATATTTGGTTTTTCAAAGCTTTTTCCAAAATCAAAAACTTTTGGAAGATACCATTTGGGATTTCTCGATAAAGATAAGATTCACGAAGTAGATGTTCTTTCAGGTGCTTTTATGTTACTTAGAAAAAAAGCACTTGATGAGGTTGGGTTACTTGATGAGGATTTTTTTATGTATGGTGAAGATATTGACTTGTCATACAGGATAATAAAAG
>CAZELC010000487.1:0-1705 GCA_964512865.1 uncultured Bacteroidales bacterium | reverse complement strand
CTGACATTTTTTAAGGCGGTTACAAAATTGAAATTTAACAATTACTATCAACTTATCGGCAATAACATTCATATCGGTAAAAATGTTAAAATTGGCGATAGGTCAATTATATACGACAATGTACAGATCGGTGATAATTCAATTATCGCTAATGATTCTATCATTGGTGAGCCTTTAAATGATTATTATTATAATACTGATTATCAAAATCCCGAAACAATCATTGGGGAAAACAGTTTAATTAGAAGTCATGCTATAATATATGCTGGAAGCACCTTCGGCAGTAATTTCCAGACTGGTCATCGGGTTACAATCAGAGAGAATTCTAGAATCGGTAATCATTGTTCAGTTGGAACATTATGTGATATTCAGGGATATGTGGAATTTGGTGATTATTGCAGGTTGCATAGTAATGTCCATATAGGACAGAAGTCATCATTGAAAAA
Source organism: uncultured Bacteroidales bacterium (assembly GCA_964512865.1). Classification (GTDB taxonomy): domain Bacteria; phylum Bacteroidota; class Bacteroidia; order Bacteroidales; family CAIWKO01; genus CAZELC01. Next base: position 1,259 of record CAZELC010000487.1, on the reverse strand, counting down.
TTTTGTCTTTATATATCCATATGTTGTATTAACAAATGATCCCACTCCTCCATCGAATACATGTTCTGGTCCAATTATTGATGATTACACACAAATTGCAGCTGGATCCATTATTATGCCCGGTCTTAAAATTGGTAAAAACTGTTTAATAGGAGCAAGTTCTGTAATTACTAAAGATGTTGAGGATTTCAGTTTGATGATGGGAAATCCGGGAACCAGAATTAAAGATGTGCGCGATATCAAATCGCGAGAAAAAAATGGTTTGCATTACCCATGGATGTACAACTTTGAAAGAGGTATGCCTTGGGCTGGTATTGGTTATGACGAATGGAGGAAAAAAGGTAACATTTAATACTACAATTTTTTATCAAATACTTTACACAAATAAACAAAAGGATCATAAAATGCAAATTAATATACATCAACACGCAATTGTTGAATCCAGTAAAATTGGGGATAATACCATAATCTCTCCTTTTGCTCATATATTATCTGATTCAACAATTGGTAATAATTGTTATATCGGGAACTGTGTTTTTATAGAAAACGGTGTAAACATAGGAAATAATGTAATTATCAATCATGGATCACAGTTATGGAATGGAATAATAATTGAAGATAATGTTTATATAGGACCAAATGTTACCTTTGCTAACGAAAATTTTCATATTGGTAAAAACTCAATAGTAAAAATTAATGAAAGTATCATCAAACAAGGAGCATCAGTAGGTGCCAATTCCACAATTCTCCCCGGTATAACAGTTGGAACAAATGCAGTAATATGTGCTGGTGCTGTTGTTACACGGAACGTACCTCCAAATGCAATCGTTGAAGGAAATCCGGCTTATATAACAGGATATATATCAACATCCGCTGAAAAAAAATCATCACAATTTGTAAAACCACAGAATCCTGAACCGCAAATTATTTTATCACAGGTTCGCGGAGTCCAGATATTTTTATTGCCTATTATTAAAGATTTAAGAGGCAGTTTATCCGTTGCCGAATATGGCCAATTTATGCCATTTATTCCAAAAAGATACTTTCTAGTGTTTGATGTTGCGAATAAAGAAATCCGGGGAGAACATGCTCATAAGAAGCTCCATCAGTTTCTTGTTTGCACAAAAGGTTCATGTTCTGTACTTGTAGATGATGGTTTTAACAATGAAGAGATTCTTTTGGATTCACCCAATATTGCTGTTCATATCCCTCCCATGGTATGGGGAGTACAATATAAGTATTCAACTGATGGTGTACTC
>CAZELC010000486.1:0-1712 GCA_964512865.1 uncultured Bacteroidales bacterium | reverse complement strand
AAATACAATTTTTTGCATTGATGCTTATTTTTTTTAATTATAAAACGCTCTATGTAATGAAATAATTGTTATTATTTTATAGTTTATATATCTCATTTACAATATAATAAGAGCTTAAAACAAGCTGTTAAAAAAAATATCAAATTTTGTTCAACTTGCGTAAAAAATTACTATATTTGGCGGTTGAAACTTATTATATAAATTAACGTATAATATTGACGTTCTGAAATTTGAAAATTAATAACCAAATGTATAATTAAACCTAATTCTTATGAAAAAATTTCTTACTTTGTTTTTCATGCTGACTCTCCTCTTTACTGCTTTTAGTCAGCAAAGTAATTGTCCACCAACTGTAACCCATTTAGGGGTCACTTACAACACTATTTGGGTTGGAGGTAATTGTTGGATGAGAGACAACCTTCGCTCTGCGCAATATGGAACTCAATCCAATATTGACTTAGTTTATCCCGGATTACAGCCAACTTATGTTACTTATCCCGGAGCAGATCCTTACATGGGCTATCTATACACTTGGTATTCAGCAGTTGGATTACCAGAAGGTAGTACTGCTAACCCACCAACAGCAATCAGCGAACGTGTTCAAGGTATTTGTCCAAACGAATGGGCTATTCCTAGTGCTGCTCAATTGGAAGCTTTACTTGCATCCGGTGAATCTCGTACCGGAAATGCATCTTATTGGGCATTTAATACAGGTACCATTCCATCCGGCTCTAATGGATTTTTAATGGTTCCTTCAGGGTTTTTCAACAACCAATTCAATCAATTTGCTGAATACAATCACGTTGGTTATATCTGGACTTTAAATTACAATGGAAACAATGCTACTTGTGGAGTTTTCCCATTTGACTGTAGACCATCAGCCAGCATGAGTATGAACAAACAAAGTTTATTAAGTGTTCGTTGTGTAAAAGCACCACCATATGGTATTGAAGAGATTACTGCTTGTGATTCTATTACATGGAACGGTGTTACCCGCTACACAACTGGCAGGTACGTTGCAAATTTAGCAAATGATAGTGTATCAACTTTATTGTTAACCGTTAATTACACTACTCGTGAAACAGTGAAACTAGTGGAATGTGATTCTTACTATTGGAATTTAACTGAACAAACCTACACTACAAGCGGTGTACATCAAGCAACTATCGAAAACTATTTAGGTTGTGATAGTATTGTTACTTTAGATTTAGAAGTAAGATATAGTAATACCGGTATTGATGTTCAAAACCATTGTGATTCTTACACCTGGATTGACGGTCACACTTACACAGAAAGTACCAATACACCAACATTCGTTGTAACTAATGCAGCGGGTTGTGACAGTACTGTTACTTTAAACTTAACTATTAGAAAAATGACAACCGGTATCGATGTACAAAATCATTGTGATTCTTATACATGGATAGATGGTATCACTTATACTGAAAGTACAAACACCCCAACATACACTTTAACCAATGCAGCTGGTTGTGATAGCATTGTTACTTTAAACTTAACTATCAGAAACAAAACATACGGCATTGATGTACAAGATCATTGTGACTCTTATACCTGGATCAATGGTATCACTTATACTGAAAGTACAAACGAACCAGTTTACACCATCACAAATTTAGCAGGATGTGACAGTATCGTTACTTTGAATTTAACCATGAGTAAGAATACTGCTTCTCCTTCACAATCATTAACTG
>CAZELC010000485.1:0-1722 GCA_964512865.1 uncultured Bacteroidales bacterium | reverse complement strand
ATATGGCTTGGTAAAATTGCTTGTTAAAACGTATAAAAAAATTAACGAACTATTGTTATAAGCGAAAGAATTAAATTTCAGAAATTTTCGAAAGTTCATTCAAATTATTTTTTCTGGAGGACATACGACCAGCAGGAAATTGACCTTATTGAAGAACGCGATGGAAAATTATTTGCATTTGAAATTAAATACAATACTTCAAAATGCAAAACTCCTGCTGCATGGAAACAAACTTATCCCGACTCAAAATTTATTGTAATCAACAAAGATAATTACCTTGAATATATTTCATGATTCTAAATCTCAATTCTGAATTCCCTTATTAGCGTATAAAATTGTTTTCTTTTTTACACTATGCCTTCGCCCTATCGCCGGATCATAAAGTCGCCCATTCATATTTATTAACGCAAAATTATCCAAATGTTCATGCCCTGTATATCCCCTGTCAAATATAAACGATGTTGGAACATTTGTATAACTCCAATCGCTTGCATTACGTCTGCGTCCCCCCGCCTTCATTTCATTGCGGACGGGCAAGCATGCATCAAAACTTAATTGCTCTTCAACATTTCCGCTTGCATCGGTAATTATACCGATAAGGTATTCATGAGCTCACAAGTTCGGTTGCATAAATTCACTATCCGCGATAAGTCGGGATAAATCGGCATAACAGAATCTAAGCACATTTTGCTTTTCAAATCTGCTAAGATTCTGTATACATTATACGAACCAAGATGATTGGTATACACGTAGTGCATTTTATTTATTCCTGTGCTTTTCATTTCATAAATACCCACTATGCCTGTATTGGCGTAAATGTAAAATAATTTCCGATACGAGTTATCAGCATTTTTCTCTATTTCTAAATTATCAATAAAATATTTTTGTTTTATTAACGAATTGTCCGAACTATTTTTAAGTTCGGTCTTTATTCGCTGATGGTCGGCACCATATACAAAGTCCATGTAATAATCGCCTTCGGTAATATCGTTTACTTTATTGAACGAAGTGTAATTTATTACTTGTGGATCAGTCGAAACAATAGTATTTTCGCCTGTATGCGGTGTTATTTTATTTACTGCATGAGGTTGCGCAAGCTCGTAATCATAGTCGCCCAAATTGGTTTTATATTCAATATTACCGGTCGCATCTTCAAATGTTGTTTCAACTATAGACTGCCCTGTAACTAATGATGAGCTTAAGCGATTTTTATCGTAAGTGAATGTTTCGGTAATATTATTTATATTATCACTACGGGTTTCCATTTGGAATTTGCTATTGTAAGTGTATTCCAGTAACTGCTTGTAATTAACCATACCTCCGGTACTTGAACTGATACCCGTTAACAAATGATTAACCGGATCATATATTTTATCTGTTCTAATAATACCGTTTGAGGTTTTGTAATAACTAATCTGTCCAAGCGCATTCACTGTCGAACATTCCCAAATCACATCAGAGGTATTGGTATTAATAATTTTTTGCAAATCGCCGCTTATAGTGTTGTATTGGTATTGTAACGAAAATTCAGCAGAGCTATTGTAAGGGTATGAATAATTTTGCAGACGGCTTAAATTATCGTAGGTATAATCCTGCGAATATGAAGTACCATCAATGGTTGTAATTTTCTTTGATATAAGGCTGAGATCGTTGTATGTATAATTTTCGGCATAACCATTCGAAGAAGTTAATGAAGAAAGCATACCCACACCATGAGGTTTA
>CAZELC010000484.1:0-1726 GCA_964512865.1 uncultured Bacteroidales bacterium | reverse complement strand
AACGAACCGCTAACAGCACCTATACGCAAGCAGGGGTTTAGTGCTTTGTATGACAATTTTTCGTAAATTTGAAACTCGGTTCTTCGTAGGAAGTTCAGTGGTTAAAATCCCTGCCTGCGTATAGCTGAGAACCGTTATGGGCAAGTTTAAAGAAAAAATCATTCAGCAGAGAGTACAAACAATTCAGCGGGACACATTCTGACAGGACACAGCAATAATAAAAAAAATATGGAGACCAGAAACCATGATTTAAACGGGGCGAAACCGAAAAGCCAAATGAGTAGGAGTTAAAAAAAATAAGAAATGAAAAGAGTTAATTTATTACTAATTGTATTACTTGTTGCAGGTACAGCATTATTTTCTTCTTGTAGCAAAGAAGCAAAAATTGAGAAGAATCTTTGGAACAATGGTGGTGAATGGAATGTAGAAAGTTTGGTTTCAAGTCAAACAAGTACCAACCCTGCCGACAACTTTAATGAAACCATTTTCAACTATGGGACTTATACATTTAAAAAGGACGGCAGTGGTATTTACACAATAACAGTCGATGGTGATTTTGAAACTGGAACATTCACCTATTCAAACACCGAAGACAAATTGACATTGATTATTAATAACCAAGCTCGTGTTTTTGATATTCTTGAATGGGAAAAAGATAAAATGAAAATTTCAATAACTGAAAATTACATGTCAGGAGGGGAATCAATAACGTATATAGAAACATTGGACTTAAAGAAAAAATAATTTATTTTAACTTCTTCGCTTAAAATTGGATTATAAATAATGGGTAGACAATTTATTTGCTCGACATAAAATTACAAGAGTTGACCAGAAACCAGCCCATAACAGGCATTTGCTTTCAGTGGCTGACAGATACTGAAAACTTGACATTGATGTGCTTTGCCCCCGAAAAGCAACTGCCAAACCGTTACCTGCAAGCAATACAAAAATGAGAATTTTAGCAATAATTGTGGTGGTTTTTTTAGTTTCTTGTAATACTAATATGGTAGACAATGACAGAAATACATTTATTGACTCATTAGAAAGTGTAGAAGCAATAATTTCCAAGACAGCCAAAACAAATACTATATTTGACTCAATTCCAATAAAGCAATTGCCATACAAAGACTCAATCCAAGACTGGAACAATAAAAATTATCAAAACATTTCTAATCGCAATGTGAATTTCTTAGACTTAGAAAAAGTCACAAAAATTTTTGCTATTAAACCAACATATAAAAAGTTCAAAATCATTTGCAGACTTAATTTATCCAATAATTATTATTCAATAATTGTAAACTATAAAGGTTGGGACACAGAAATATTTAATTTTTTAATAAACTACGACAAACATTTTAAAGTAATTAGTATTTTAGAAACTGCATACGATGAAATAGCTGAATCAGCAAGTGGTTCGTATTCAATTATTGAGGAGAATTTAGTTACTCATTTTTATTGGAATAACTTGGGGGAGAAATACACTAAAAAAATAATTTATGACATTTCCAAGGACGGAAAATTTACAGAAAAAATTGCCAGCAGGTAACACGGGTTTGGTTTCAGGCGGTTTATTGCAAGAAGAATTATGAACAGACAAAAAAATAAATTAGTAACTCTGACAAGGTTTTAACCAGCTGCCTTCGGCAGCCGCCCGAAAACCAAGCCCGAGAACGTTAGGGGCAAATGCAGAAATTGCTGAGAATACTGATGTAAAAACTTTATCTTA
>CAZELC010000483.1:0-1736 GCA_964512865.1 uncultured Bacteroidales bacterium | reverse complement strand
ATATATTATTTAGAACCATTATAAATAATATAATTACTTTTACAAAAAATTTAATCATTATGAGAACTATATATATATCATTATTTCTGTTTCTTTTTCCGGTTTTTCTTTTCTCACAAGGAAAAATTCACGGTAAAGTTTATAATTCAATTACTAATGAACCTCTTGCATATGTAAGTGTTGCAATAACCGGCACTACAGTAGCTACCCTAACTGATGCAAACGGCAACTATGAATTCAACGGTCTTATTCCGGGATACTATAATGTAAGCGCTTCATTTGTAGGTTTTGAACAAAAAACAATAAGCGAAATTGAAGTAACCAATACAAAACATGCTGAAGTTAATTTTGCACTTGAAGAAAAAATAAGCAACCTGAAAGAAGTAGAAATTAAATCCAGTCCTTTTATTAAAAAGGAAGAAACGCCATTATCATTAAACACCATTGGTGTTACTGAAATATCAAGAAACCCCGGTGGAAACAGGGATATTTCAAAAGTAATTCAGTCATTTCCCGGTGTTGCTCCTTCGCCTGCATATAGAAATGATATTATTATAAGAGGCGGAGCTCCAAATGAGAATCGATTTTTTCTTGATGGAATAGAAGTACCTAACATCAACCACTTTGCTACACAAGGTTCATCGGGTGGGCCTGTAGGAATGATAAATGTTGATTTCATCAGGGAAGTGGAATTTTATTCCGGTGCATTCCCGGCTAACCGATACAATGCTTTAAGTTCAGTAATGGAATTTAAATATATCGATGGACGCGATGATAGAATTGGCGGTAAGTTTACAATTGGAGCTAGTGATATTGGTATTACTATTGAAGGACCAGCAAATAAAAATGCTACATTTCTGGCTTCTGCACGCCGTTCCTATTTACAATTTCTTTTTAAAGCACTCGGATTGCCTTTCCTTCCTACATACAACGATTTTCAAGCTAAATACAAATGGAAAATAAATAATAAGAACGAACTGACTTTCATCGGTATTGGCGCTATTGACAATTCTGTTTTAAATACTTCTTTACAAGAGAGCGGTACCAAACAACAAAAATATATCTTAGGTTATTTGCCCGAATATTTTCAGTGGAATTACGCTAATGGACTTAAATTCGTTCACTTTGGCGGAAAAGGATATACAACTTTGGTGTTAAGCAGGAATATGCTCAATAATGAAACGTATAAATATTTGAATAATATAGAAAACCCTTCAAACAAAATTCTTAATTATAAATCGCAGGAAGCTGAGAATAAACTAAGAGTTGAACGAACCATCAGAACAAATGATATTAAGCTTTCATACGGCAGCAACATCGAATATGCTCATTACTCCAATTCAACATTTCAGAAAATCACTATAAACAATAGTATTGACACTATCAATTTCAGTTCAAACCTTAATGTTTTAAAATATGGATTATTCGGACAGATGAGTACTACATTCATGGAAGGTAGATTAGCCGCTTCAATAGGAATAAGAAGCGATGCTGCTGATTTTTCCAAATCAACAAGAAATATTTTAAATCAATTATCTCCACGTTTATCGTTATCCTATTCTTTGGCTACAAACATTACTATTAATGCCAATACAGGAATATATTACCAATTACCTCCATATACAGTTTTAGGTTACCGCAACAATGAGGGTCTTTTTGTGAATAAAGAAAATAATGTAAGTTATCATTGATGTCCGAGAAAAAATAGGCAAGCATACCCAAAGTTATTGATATAC
>CAZELC010000482.1:0-1745 GCA_964512865.1 uncultured Bacteroidales bacterium | reverse complement strand
ATTCACCATTGTTAAACATATTTTTATAAGGAGCCATGTAGATAGATATTCTATTATTGATAAAATTGGAGTTTGTGAGTGTTATTATACCCCCTGATTTAGTATTATTTAATACATCTCCGACCATGATTCCAAATTTTGCATTGGAAATTGTTCCATTATTCATGGTTAATGATCCTTGATTTGGATTAATACCAACTTGAGAACTATTTATATTTCCTTCAACAACAATCCCTTTCCATTGAGAATCTGAACAATAACTATTTAACACACCATTATTTACAATTAATTTTCCACCTGGTTCTATAATAATGGAAGCATTTGGAGTACACTGAACTTGTGAGGTTATAGTTAAAGTACAATTTGACTTTACAATATTTTTACCGGAAATCAATGCATCATTTGAAATACTTTGAACACCTGTAAATTCATAAGAGTTATAACTATTGCTTAGAGGAGTGTCTATAGTAACAGCATGATTAATTTTTTTTGTATAATTATTATGAACTATATTGTATGTAATTGTTCCATTTCCAATTCCAACCGCTTTAACTTTGATCGAAAAAGGAGTGATTTGTTTAATAATTGAAAGATTGTCGCTTACAGACCAATAAACTTGGTCTACCCATTCAGGTAAATCAAGATCTGAAATAGTGTATATTGCTTCTTCACATACATTTAAGGAAGTATTTCCATCAACAGTTTTTCCATAAAAAAATGTGTTCACTACTGCAGCATGAGTATTTAAAAAACCATATCCATAACAGATATCCCAGTCTCCATAAGGGTAATTTGGGAAAGTAGTATTTACTAAAGTTTCACCATACCAATAAGGAGGATCATTAATAGGAATACATAATGACCTAAATAAAATATCTTTGATCTGATCATATGTCAACTCAGAATTTACACTTAACATTAAAGCTATTGTCCCAGCCACTAAAGGTGATGCAAATGATGTGCCAGAACCAGTCGCGTAGTAATAATTATTTGTAGTGCTAGGAGCAAATGTGGTTCTTATGCCAACTGAAGGTGCAATTAGATCCAAACCCTTCCCATGATTGAAATCAGTATTAAGATTTCCAAATTGGTTTGCTCCTCCAACACCAATTGAATAATAACTAGAGGCAGGATAACGTACATGATGTCCCCAAAATGGATCTGAAACAAAATCCTCATTTCCAATTTCTCCATTACTATAATTTCCTGCTGCAAAAACAAGAGGAATCCCCTTTCCTCCCCTCCCGAAAGTGGCTAATATGCTCAATACTGAGTCAAATGCTTGAGATTCTATTGAAACAAATGATCCATTTACTATATCACAATTATGATCGTATGCTGCCATTAATGCTCGTAATATTCTACTTTCATCTGTAATCCACCAGTCAATAACATCAACAATATTGTCTGGATTTAAAAAGCCTAAAGAAGACCTTGAAGAATAAGCCATTCTAATTGGAAATACTTTTGAAGTATGAGCTACACCAATAATCCCTTCATTATTATTTTCCGCAATAATAACCCCAGTGACCATAGTTCCATGATAATCCACAGGCTTATTTTCACCCTGAGATCCAGGATTTTGAGAAGATTGAGGTGTAGCATCAACACCTGGATATATAACATTTTCATTTAAATCAGGATGTTGCCTATACACCCCATTATCTAAAACTGCAATTTTTATATTAGGATTACCTGTTGTTATATCCCATGCATTTATAGCATCAACTCCTTTTAAAGAATCC
>CAZELC010000481.1:0-1805 GCA_964512865.1 uncultured Bacteroidales bacterium | reverse complement strand
TAAGACTTGTTGTTGTTGCCTTAATTATTGGTGTCGTTCTAGGACTTCCAATGGCATTAGATCAGATTTATGGTTCCCTAACATTAAAAACTATAATTGCAGTTTAGGTCTGGTTTTTTAGAGGACTACCCGTTTTGGTATTGTTATTTTTATTCTATTTTGGCATTTTTCCTAGTCTGAATATTGATTTTCCTACATTTTTTGTATGAGGTGTGTTCGGGTTTGAGAGGAGCAGTATATCAATCACAGATATTCCGTGGAGCAATACAGTCTATATCATATGGTAAGATGACCGCAGCGAGATCATTAGGAATGTCCTGGTTTCAGGCTATAAATACATAATATTACCACGGGCCATGAAAATTATTTTACCCGGGTGGTCAAATGATTATCCAGGAATTTTAACCGAGTCTGCAGTATGTTATGCTTTCTGTGTAGTGGAACTCCTGACGACATCGTCACAGATAATATCGCAAACATATGTTACAATGCCAGTTTATCTTGCTTGTGCCGTTATTTTTATATTACTTAGTTATGCAGGAACTGCAGGAATCCATATGATGGGGAAGAAATTTACGATACCAGGCTTTGAAACAGGAGGCGGGTAAATTCCATGTCATCTGATTATATTCTTCGTGTAGAAGTGATCCAAAAAAAGTTTGGAAGTAAAGAAGTACTATTATCCATTTTTTAATGATTGCCCATTATTACTTTATTTATTCTCTACTTTGGATTGCTTTCCATGGGTCTAATTTTAACTCCATTTATCGCTTCAGTTCTGGGTTTTATCCGCTGTAATAATGCTTATAATTCAGAATGTATTAGAAGGTTTATGCTTTCTGTTAAAGAAGGGCAGATAATTACTGCATAAGCTCTTGGTATGATAAAAACCAGGTAATAATAAATATTGTATTACCTCATGCATTAAAACGTTCAATTCAAGATATTTCCAACGAATTTATCTATTTAATCAAGTATTCATCATTAGCTTATATGATTACGATGATAGAATTAACAGAAGCAAGCAAATTAGTAGTTACAAAATATTTTGCATATAACGAGACATTTTTGCTGTTGCCATTATATATCTGGCATTAATTACTATCACTACATTCGGTGCTGATACATTAGAAAAAGAAATCTTCAATACCTGGATAGATATTTCTAATATTAGGCAGGATATTATAGAAATTTTTATTTATTTTGGGAAATATATAGCGATTTGATCCATAAAGGTCGCAGGATTAATCGGTTTCTCTATATAATCGGTTGCTCCTGAAGCAAGTGCCTTTTCCCGGTCTCCTGTCATTGCATAAGATGTTACGGCAATAATCGGAATCATTTCAAGTCCGGGAGTACTTCGGATTATCCTTGCAATCTCATATCCGTCCATTCCAGGAAGCTGAATATCAAGGAGGATTATATCCGGGTTTGATGTCTTGGCGTGAAAAATCCCTTCTTCTCCATTAAGTGCTTCTATAACCGTCTGCCCTTTGGCTTCAAGCAGAAAACGCATCAAATACATGTTTTGTTCATTATCTTCAATCACCAGAATTCTATATCCCATAATTCACCTCGCCCATAGCCGGAAGGTAATTATAAATTACTTCCAACTCCCACAGTGCCGGTAACAGTAATTTTACTCCCATGAAGTTCAACAAGTTTTTTACCAAGTGAGAGGTCAAGTTCTGTTCCCTCGTTTTTTATTGTGATTCCGGAATCGATCTGATGGAATGGTCTGAAGAGTGTGGAAAGATCTTCGGATTAATTCCGATCCCGGTATCCTGAAAAGATAAGGTAATATC
>CAZELC010000480.1:0-1805 GCA_964512865.1 uncultured Bacteroidales bacterium | reverse complement strand
CTCCTATCGGAATAGAAATAGAAAGAGCTGAAAATATTTACTTATATGACAGTTCAGGAAAAAGGTATATTGATTTTATTTCAGGGATTTCTGTAAGCAGTTTGGGACATAATAATATAAATGTTAATAGTGCCATTAAAAAGCAGGTAGATAAGCATTTACATCTTATGGTATATGGTGAATTCATTCAGGAATCACAAACAGATTTCGCTTCTCTTTTGACGAAAAATCTCCCTGAAAACCTTAACTCAGTTTATTTTGTAAATAGCGGGTCAGAAGCAGTTGAAGGTGCTTTAAAACTCGCAAAAAGATATACCGGAAGAACTGAAATAATCAGTTATAAAAATGCATATCATGGCAGCTCGCATGGTGCGCTTAGCATAATGGGAAATGAGAGTTTTAAAAATTCGTATCGTCCTTTATTGCCTGATATAAAATTTCTTAATTTCAACAATATTAATGAGTTGGAGATGATTACAAGTAAAACTGCCTGTGTGATTATAGAGCCTTTACAAGGAGAAGCTGGAGTAATAAAAGCAGGCAGCTCATATTTGAAAGCCCTTCGTAAGAGATGTAATGAAACGGGCACCTTGTTAATATTTGATGAAATCCAGTCAGGTATGGGGAGAACAGGGAAAATGTTTGCATTTGAACATTATGCTGTGACTCCTGACATTCTGCTTTTAGCAAAAGCTCTTGGAGGCGGAATGCCGCTCGGAGCATTTATAAGTTCCCGTGAAATAATGAGTACTCTATCATTCAATCCGGTTTTAGGTCATATAACAACATTTGGCGGTCATCCTGTTTGTTGTGCTGCGGGAATGGCTTCTATGCAATTTATTATCGAGAATAATATTGCAACAGCAGTTAATAATAAAGAGAAAATCTTCCTTCGTGAGATAAATAAATCATCTGCAATAAAAGAAATCCGTTCATTCGGGTTATTAATAGCAGTTGAACTTCAAACTCCTGAGTTAGTTAAGAAAACTATAAAGAAATGCATTGAAAATGGTCTGATTGCCGACTGGTTTCTGTTTAATGAAAATTCTCTCAGAATTGCGCCGCCATTAATAATTTCTGATGAACAAATCATTGAGGCATGCAAAATTTTAAACCAATCAATAAATGCTAGTCTTCAAGATTAAACTTATAAATGTAAAGTTTTAAGAACGCTCCATTCTTATTTATATCATAAGACACATTATCTTCGCTGTTAATATTTGTTGTATCGCGTTCAAGATGAAAATCGAAAAAAGATGATTCCTTTTTGTCATTTTTCACCTCAAAAAATTCTCTGGAAGTCCATTCGAAAGCAGAAGGGAAATATCTTACTTCTACAATTTTTCCGTTAAGGAAAAGAAAATTCCTGAATTTTGTCCCAGTTTCAACAATCCTGAGTTTAGAGGTAACAAATCTGTAGAAGCTTTTAAAATCATCATATAAAGTAAGTGCCCAGGAGTTCTCAGCAGCATTATATTTCCATATATCCCAACCTATATTATCGATAACTTTTTTAGTTTTGGTTTTATCATTATCTGCATATTTAACTATTACCATACTGTCGTTAAGGAAATTTGCAGATAACACTTTATTAAATTCCTGATAATATTTCATAAGGGTTTTAACTCTTATTTTAACATTATCATAACGATCGAGTCGTTCCAGAGTTTTATCGCTTACTTTTACCCAGCTTTCATTTTCATATTTAAAAAAACTTTCAGTGCCAAGTTTTTCATTATAGAGCTGAATATTATATTCTGAAGGTTCAGTGAACAGAACATAATTATTAGTTGCGTCTATATAAT
>CAZELC010000479.1:0-1807 GCA_964512865.1 uncultured Bacteroidales bacterium | reverse complement strand
GGGTTTCATATTATCAGATAGGTTCCCCGCCTACATGCTATTATAGGTTGTATAAAACAGGTAAGGATACATTAATAAACAGCAATGTATATGTTAAATTATATATGGCTCCTGTGCATCAAACTGGCGCAAATTCATTTCAGATTGACGGCCCTTTTAAATACCATCTTGCATACAGGAATGATTTAAATAATCGTGCATACGTTATTCCTGCTAACGATAATGTAGAACAATTATGGTATGATTTTAATCTTTCAGTTGGCGATACTTTACCTGAAATTTCAAAATGGTACTCAACGCAATATCTGTATCATGGAGATAATATTATTGTTACAAGCATCGATTCCATTTTTTATTGTAATAAATATTATACCCGATATTCATTTAATAATCCTTACTTTCCATGCCTTGTTCGCGAAGTTGGATTCACAGGCGATTTAATTAATTATAATGGTATTTATTTTGAATACACTGTAACTCTTTTAAAATTTATTTCTGATACTTTGATGACTGATTGTTCAGTAATCATAACTGGATTTGAAAATTTATTTCCGGATACTCCAACAATTAAAATCGATTATAATAATGTGAACAACATTGTTTTTATTGAATCATCAATAAACTCAATCATCAATATTCTGAATATTAATGGACAAATTATAAAACAAGTTATGAGTAATAGCAATTCCACTTCTGTTGATTTGAATGATTTACCGAGTGGAATATATATGATACGAGTAAAAACAAACAAAGATAATTATGTAAAGAAAATAGTCAAAGAATAAGCTTAATAAAGTTTCTATTCTATTTAACCAGAACTATTTTCCCATAATAAACATATTCTTTTTTTGCGAAAATTTCTCTTACTTTTATTTTATATACATACACGTCAATTACAGCATCATCGTAGGTTCCGCGGTTATCTTCAGAGCCATTCCATCCTTCGCATTTAAAAGTATCATCATACCATACATCTGTGTGATAAATCATATTTCCCCAGCGATTGTAAATCCACATATCAAAATGTTCTGGATCCACATTGATACCTTGAGGGAAGAAAAAGTCATTTACGCCATCACCATTTGGTGAAAATGCATTCGGAATATAGAATGTGAAAATATCGCGAACAACCACACTCTCATAAGCTGTATCTTTACAACCATTTGTTCCTGTAGCAATAAGTGTAATTGGAAAAGTTCCTAAGCTGTTATATAAATGCTCTTCATCAGAATTTCCAGTGTATGTTGTACCATCGCCAAAATTCCATTGCCATGTATCGATGCTGTAAGCTGAACTACCTAGACAATTAACAGGAAGCCCATCCATTAATGTAAGAACTTTTGGATATGCGAAAAGAGAAATATCCAGATCGCCTGTATTGTCAACGCTTGTAGAAGCTGTTTGAACGCAATTTCCTGCATCAGTAACTGTCACGGAATAATTTCCAGCCGATAATCCTGAAGCAACCGATGTTATTTGTGATGATGTATTACTGCTCCATAAATATATGTAGCCACCTGAGCCTCCAGTAGCAGTGACTGTAGTTGTTCCGTTGCCTTGTAAACAGGTATCGGGTGTTGAACTAATAGAAAGTTTGGGGCCCGGAATATATCCTACATTAATAAAACTGGTATCTATACATCCATGATCATCTTTAACTGTAACATAATATTTTCCGGTACAAAGCCCAATCGCAGTTGGGAGCACTTGCGCAGGATTAGAACTCCAGTTATATGTATAAGGTTGCGTTCCTCCATTAGCTATTACTGTAGCTGTACCATTGCAATGACCGCAGGTATCAGCAGTC
>CAZELC010000478.1:0-1813 GCA_964512865.1 uncultured Bacteroidales bacterium | reverse complement strand
CAACCTGTCACTCCTCCGGCTCCGGCTATTGGCACTACTACACAACCAACATGTTCATCTCCGACAGGAAGTGTTATTCTTTATGGTTTGCCTTCAGGTAACTGGACAATTGAACCCGGAACAATAACCGGATCAGGTGCAAGTATAACAGTTAATGGACTTACACAGGGAACATATAATTTTACAGTTACTAATTCTGTGGGTTGTACTTCTGTAGCTTCTAATGATGTTATTATTAATGCTCAACCGGCAACACCTGCTACTCCGATGGTAGGAACTATTACTCAGCCAACTTGTACTACAGCTAACGGCAGCGTTGAACTTACCGGGCTTCCTGCTGGAAACTGGACTATAAACCCAGGCAGCATAACAGGAACAGGAACAAGTACAACTATAAGCGGACTTACACAAGGAACATACAATTATACAGTTACAAACTCTGTAGGTTGTGTTTCTATCGCTACAACAGATATTGTTATAAATGCACAACCAGCTACACCTTCAGCTCCTGGCGTTGGAATAATAACACAACCAACTTGTACTTCAGCAACAGGAAGCGTAGTTCTTAACGGTTTACCAAGTGGAAGCTGGACAATTAACCCCGGAGCAATCACAGGAACCGGAGCTGATACAACAATAAATGGTCTTGTAGCAGGAACTTATAATTATACTGTTACAAATTCCGTAGGCTGTACTTCTTCGGCTTCTAATGATATTGTGATTAATACTCAGCCGGCTTCACCTGTTGTTTACCTTGGCGTTGATACAACAATCTGTGAAAACCAGTCAATTATTTTAGACGCAGGAAATACAGGTGCAAATTACTTGTGGTCTCCAGGCGGACAAATTACACAGACTGTAACAATTGACACATTAGGAATTCACACTGGTGCTCATGCTATTTCAGTATTTG
Source organism: uncultured Bacteroidales bacterium (assembly GCA_964512865.1). GTDB lineage: Bacteria > Bacteroidota > Bacteroidia > Bacteroidales > CAIWKO01 > CAZELC01. The sequence continues at coordinate 900 of CAZELC010000478.1, read as the reverse complement.
TTACCACACCAAACGGATGTACTGCAACAGACACAGTCATTATTACTTTTGATCCATGTTCATCCATTGCTGAAAATGAAGAATTTGGTAATATGACTATTTATCCTAACCCTACTTCCGGAAAGGTAACATTAACAATAACAGGAGTTAATGAAAATGTAAAACTTTCTGTTGCTACTGTTCAAGGCCAGGTTATTTATTCAGATAATTTCTATGTAAACTATAGCGGCATTAGTCGTGAGGTTGATCTTTCACCATACCCGAAAGGCATTTACTTTATCAGATTAACTAATGATAAATCTGTAAATGTTAAAAAAGTTGTGGTTGATTAATAAATAAATATTCAATGAAAAAGGTCGGTTATACCGACCTTTTTCATTTTTAAGAAATTGCAACTAATTGAAAACAAAAAAAATTATTAACATTCGGAATAGTTATTAAAATAATTTATTTCTTTGCAGAAGAAATGGTATGAGAGTTTATTTCAAAAACTTTCATAAAAGGGAATCGGGTGAAAAGCCCGGACAGTACCCGCTGCTGTAAGTTCTTAAATTACTTTCTGATAACCTTTGTCACTTTTCGTTTTACGAATGGGAAGACTTTCAGAAAGAGAACAAGTCAGAAGACCTGCCATTTTTATAAATCATTTGAAGCTTTCGGGTGAAAGGCAGTAAATGGATATGGTAAATCATATTTGTTTCATTTATTTTCCCGTTGCTCATTGATTAAAGTTATATGACTTTAACTGAGCCAAAATGTTAAAAAACAGTATCATAATAGTAATTCTTTTTTGTGCCTTCTTTAATAGTTTTTCACAAAAGAAAAGCATTGCCGATACAACATATATTCTTAAAGAAGCTTCCGTTTCAGCTTCCAGAGCTGAAAATTTTGCCTCAGGTA
>CAZELC010000477.1:0-1816 GCA_964512865.1 uncultured Bacteroidales bacterium | reverse complement strand
CTGTGTACAAGAACGGGCACTTGTACTCTGAGACAGTGAAGTAGATGAAGAGTTACATGAAGCGGTATAAGCCCATACATATAAAGTATATGCTGTATTACAAGTTAAACCAGGTTGAGTATATGAAGTGCTTACGCCATTATCGGTAGCAGTAGCATAATCGTTAACGGTATTGTATTTATATCCTGTTGCGCTGGCTACAGTATTCCAGTTCCAAACTATTTGTGTTTCGGTAGCTGAATGAGTACCCGCTGTTGGAGACGAAACAGCAGCACCAACTGTTAATGTTGCATAATTTGAGGTTAGCGGAGTTGTACAGCCTGTTCCAGCATCATTTACAACACATTTGTAGTAATATGTTCCTGCACTGCTTATACCGGAAACCGTCATAGTTGCAGATGTAGCATTGGTATATGTTGCACCGGAAGGAGTACCATCGGCAACATCGTTATATGCTCCTCCGCTGGTAGCGCAATATTTCCATTGATAAGTAAGCGTAGTGCCTCCTGTAACAGTAACTGAAAAATTCTTACTACTTCCACCTACACATGTTGTTTGGTCAGAGGGATTGCCCGAAATTGAAGGATTGGCATTAACTGTAACAGTTGTACCAGTAGCATCCGTGTTATTACAAGAAGTACTTGTTGAACATCTTACTTTAACTTTATATGTTGTTGTTGAAGCGGGTGCAACACTGGCTACTGATGACCATGAAGAATTATAATTTTCTGCATTATTCCAATCGGTGCCATCATAATATGTGTATCCTGTTCCATCACCGGTATACCAGGCATACTCCCAGCTACCGCTACAACCGCTGCCACCGGATGAACCAGAAGATAATGTTACACTACCACCTGTACAAATAGATGAAGGACTAGAACTGGCAGCAAGTGAAGGAGCTGAACATGATGAAATAACTAAAATTACATTAGGTCTCGATGCTACTACACCAGAATTCATACTACAATTTGGAAAAGAACCATTTTGATAATCTCGTTGTTCATAAGCATTTGAACCTGTCGAAGTATAATAAAAAGTTGGGTATCCGGCAGCCCCACCTCCATCTCTATTCTCAAATAAAATCTCTAAATTTGAAGTATTGTCGTAATAAAAAGAGGTAGAAAACGTAACAGTAATCCAACCACTTCCATTGTAAGTAATTGAACCATCATAAACTTTTGTAAAACTTCCTGTACCAGGATAACTACAAAAAACACCATAAGTTGTAGATGAGGTGGTTTTTACATAAATTTTTTGATTATCCATTGTATAGTTAGCAGGATTATTTGCAACCTGAAATTTAATTGCAGAAATATTACCTGCAACACCAATTTCCGATTGCAAAAATCTCATATCAGCCCAACTATAATCATAATATCCATTAAATGGAGCATTATTTGTCGAACCTGTTGTACTGCTACCAATTTGAACATCAGTGGCATAAATATTAATAGGATGTGCCAATAAAACAACAAAAAATAAAGTTATGAATTTCATTATTTCCAAAACTTTAGTTTTCAGTATAATCTTGAAAAAAAATATGAGTTTATTTCTCTTCATAACTTAATTCATTTCTTCTATTCTCAAAAAACACCTTATAATGCTATTAACAAAAATAAACTAAAAACATACGTTTGTCAATAGGTATATACACTTAGACAAGTTTAAGGATTATTATTATACAAACACACACAAATATAGTAAAATTTTACACGATTTAGATAAACTTTTCAACAAAACAGACTACAAGAATATTAAAAACAATAAAAGAAATTTATGGAATAGAAGTCAGCGAATCCTCAATATCCAATAT
>CAZELC010000476.1:0-1823 GCA_964512865.1 uncultured Bacteroidales bacterium | reverse complement strand
TAGAATACGTGCCTGTCACGCACGGGGTCGCGGGTTCGAGTCCCGTCCGGACCGCCTATTGAAAAAGAAAAACAAGGAAAGTCGCTGATTCACAAAGAATTCAGCGATTTTTTTTTGTGCCAAAGCAGTAAAAAGATGCATAAAAAAGCACATTTACGGTGTGCAATTCGGTTGCAAAAGTTTAAAGAAAAAAAAGCATCCGAATAAGAAATAAAGCATTGATTTGCACTACATTGCAATGCTCTCTTTTGCTCTAAATTTATAAATTTGTTAACCTAAATTTACGAGTATGAGAAGACAAACATTCAGTTTATTATTTTTAGTAAAAAACACAAGACCATTAAAAGATGGCACTTTGCCAATTTTGGCTAGAATTACTGTTAATGGTGAAAGAGCAGAATTTGTTATACAGAAAAGCATCGAAGCAGAAAATTGGGATAATGTAAGAGGATGTGCAAAAGGTAAAGCAAAATCAGCAAGAGAAGTAAATGATTATTTGGATTTTGTTAAATCAAAGCTCAGAGACCATAAAATTTATATGGAGGAGCATAATGAGGATTTAACAGCTAAAGGATTACGAAATAAATATATGGGAATTGATGATGATAGCAAGCGCAAATCATTAATTGCAATCTTTGATGAGCACAATGAGAAATGTGCCGGATTAGTGAACAAAGATTTTGCTCCTGCAACTTTGGTAAGATACAAAACTAGTCGAAAGCATTTATCTGAATTTATAATGCAGAAGTATAAGAAACCGGATTTAGATTTAAATGACATTACTCCAATGTTTATAAGTGATTTCGAGTACTTTTTAAAGACCGATAAGAACTGTTGTAATAATTCAACTATAAAACACCTGAAAAGCTTAAAGAAGATTGTAAGGATAGCTTTAGCTAATGGTTGGATGAAGAATGACCCTTTTGCAAATAAAAGATTTCATTTGGACAATGTTGATTTAGCTTATTTAACGACTGAGGAACTGGACAAACTTATAAATAAGGAATTTAAAATAGATAGATTACAGTTGGTAAAGGATATTTATTTGTTTTGTTGCTTTACAGGATTAGCATTTATTGATGTGAAGAACCTGACAAATGATGATATTTTTGAACAGAATGGTAAACTTTGGATTAAAAAGAAAAGGCAGAAAACTAAAAACTGGTGCCATATACCATTATTAACACCTGCATTAAACCTGATAGAAAAATATAAAAATAATGTTGCCTGTAAAAAAGGCAATTTTGTATTACCAGTATTGAGCAACCAAAAAATGAATGCTTATTTAAAAGAAATAGCTGACTTAAGCGAGATAAATAAGAATTTAAGTACACATACTGCCAGACATACTTTTGCGACAACTGTTACGCTTACAAATAAAATATCAATGGAAGTAGTTTCAAAGATGCTCGGACATTCAAGTATTAATATGACAAAAAAATATGCTCGTGTGGTGGATGATCTTATTAATCTTGATATGCAGAAAATTTATGGAAAATATGATAATGTACTGGCCAATTAGTTTGAAATGCATTTGTAATAATTGCGAACAAGCCCGCCAAAACTGCGAACAAGCTGCGATAAGACGCTGTTTATTCAAAAAACGGGAAAACACAACGAAAAAAAAGCGATTATTACAGGCGTGCTGAAATGGTGCTAAAATGGTGTGAAAACACTCAGTAAATGCGAAGCCTAATGGTATAAATTACTATTAGGCTTTTTATATTTAACTTAAGAATGCTTAACCACGCTTTTACAGGATTTAAAGCAAATAAATAAGGTAAATAAAAAAGCCTCAGAAAGGGCTTCCTGAGGCAACTACA
>CAZELC010000475.1:0-1827 GCA_964512865.1 uncultured Bacteroidales bacterium | reverse complement strand
CCAAGCAATCATTTGGACGTTTCGGGTAGACAACTTTTATATGACTTTATTCAATCTACAAAAAGCACTTTGATTGTGATAAGCCACGACAGAAAATTACTCAATCTTTTAGACACAGTTTACGAATTGAGCCGAAACGGAATTAAAGTTTATGGCGGTAATTACGACTTTTACAAAGAACAAAAGCAGATTGAAAATAATGCTTTGAACCAAGACATTCAAAGTAAGGAAAAAGCATTGCGAAAAGCCAAAGAAAAAGAACGGGAAACTTTGGAGCGACAACAAAAATTAGACAGTCGCGGAAAAGGCAAACAAGAAAAATCAGGTGTTGCCCGAATAATGATGAACACTTTACGAAACAATGCCGAGAATAGCACTTCAAAATTGAAAAGTGTTCACACAGAAAAAATTGGTGGTATTTCGCAAGACTTGCAAGAACTTCGTTCTTCGTTGCCCGATATTGATAAAATGAAATTTGGCTTTGACAATTCAGCATTACACAAAGGGAAAATTTTGTTTACAGCAACGAACATCAATTTCACTTACAACACGCAACCGCTTTGGACAGAAAACTTGAATTTTCAAATTACAAGTGGTGAACGTATTGCATTGAAAGGCACAAATGGTTCGGGAAAAACAACGTTGATAAAACTCTTTTTGGGCGACATTCAACCACAAACAGGCACCATTTACCGAGCAGACAACAGAGCGGTTTACATTGACCAAGATTATTCTTTGCTCAACAACCAACTGAAAGTTTACGAACAAGCACAGCAATTCAACGTTTCAGCATTGCAAGAACACGAAATCAAAATCCGACTCAACCGCTTTTTGTTTACAAAAGAGGATTGGGATAAACCTTGTAGTGCGTTGAGTGGTGGCGAAAGAATGCGTTTGCTGCTTTGTTGTCTGACCATTAACAGCCAATCACCAGACATAATAATTTTTGACGAGCCAACAAACAACTTGGATATTCAAAATGTGGAAATTTTGACGGCAGCCATCAACGAATATCAGGGAACGTTGATTGTTGTTTCTCACGATGAAACATTTTTGGAACAAATAAACGTGGAGCGGACGATAAAGCTCTAAAATCGTACTGCCTACAACAAGGTATTGCCAAAAGCGGGGCTGAAAGTCCAAACTTCAACATTTGTACTTCTATTGTCGCAAAAACCATTTTTTATTTGCTGGAAAAATGTAAATTAGCAAACAAAAAAATGGTTTTGCTAACTGCGGTGCAAAATTGAAACTTAGTGCTTCTATTTCCCCGCCTTCGGCAATACCCGAAACGTTAGGTGCAATATTTCGAAATGACAAGACTTATAATTATCATATTGACAGGAACAATTGCTATTTTGGGCTGTAACAATTCTCAGTCTTTAAAAAGGAGAGTTATAACTATCGGGGACGAAAATACAAATTATAAAGAATACGAATGCTTTAATCTCGACTCTTGTCATCCACTTCTAATTACAAGAAATTCGATAAATGACTCTATCGCTATTGAAATCAAACAAAGTGGGACAAAATCAACTGCAATTTTGTTTTATTTCAAAGACTTTAAAATGTTATTTACTGACCAAAGCTATTGTTCTAAAGAAATTAAAAGAGTGAGCGGAAACCCTACTAAATTTCCAATTCTTGACTTGACATCATTACCTGACGAAATATATGCTATTCATTGTCTTGAATGCGGAGATTTAGAATCATTAGTTTTCTCAATAAAAACTCTTGACAAAAAAGTAACAAATTAAAAATTAATACAGCACCTAACACGGGTTTGGTTTCAGGCGCTTTTTAGCAAGAAGAATTATGAACAGACAA
>CAZELC010000474.1:0-1837 GCA_964512865.1 uncultured Bacteroidales bacterium | reverse complement strand
GAGTGTTCCTCCACATGCGGTAACAGCAATGCTTCCATCATTTCCGCCAAAACAGGAAACAGAATCTACACTACAAGTAAGCTGCATTTCTTGTTGCGAAATTCCATAAACCACGCCAGATATAGAAGAAGAACAACCATTTGCATCTGTTATTGTTACAGTATATATACCGTTAACAAGTCCTGCTGCAGTTTGTGTTGTTTGAGTTGGATTTGTACTCCATGTATATGTAAATGGCGCTGTTCCAACATTTGGAGTTATTGTAATTGTCCCATTATTAATCCCACAATTTGCCGGTGTTGAAGAAATAACACCAGATGGTAACGGATTTACTATTACAATAATATCAGCAGAGCTGGTGCAACCTAAAGGGGTAGTAGTCGTAACAGTATAAACAGTATTGCTTGCAGGGCTTACTGTTATGGATAATCCCGAAACACCTGTACTCCATACATAAACACCTCCTCCTGATGCGTTGATTGTTACCGATTCTCCTAAACAAATTATTGGCGCAGACGGAGTAAATGTAATAATTGGATTATCTATAATTAAAATGAGGGAAAGTGTATCTGTACATAATAGTCCTGTTATCGGAATCATTTCACAAGAAATAATAGTTCCATTTACTACAGAATCTAATGTTATCGTATTTGTCACAGTATTAATAGTTGTTCCTTCGTATGACCAGATATAATTGGTAAATCCAGCAGGAGCGGTAACAATATCAGAAGAACCGCAATTTTGTTGTACTAATTCTAATGAACCACAATAGCAGGAAATGTATGCATAACCAAAATGCTCTCCCTGAGCACAATCATATGTTGTAAACTGTATAGTTACATTTTGATTAATATAATCTGATAAATCAAAACTTTGCATTGTCCAGTCTTTCCATGCAACACTATCGTTAGGAGAGCAAACTGTTGAAAGCGATTTACATTTCTGAAATCCCTGAAGTGTTCCAGCAGCTGAAATTTCATAATGCCCGCAAACGGAATCAATCAAATTTCCTGATTGATTCAAAACTTCAACAGTAAATTTTGGCATATCTGTACTGTCATGGTTCAAATCGGAAGGTAACTGAAAAACCAAAGCATATTGATATGTAAAAATACTGTTTGATGAATTTACATTATAAGTATATTGCAATCTTTCCACCTGCGGATTTCCTCCAACACATTGTGAACATAAATCGTTCCCTAAACGACAAGAATACCATGCAGGAGGTAAAACACTTAAAAGATTTTGAGTATTCGGATCTGTTCCTGGAGCATTTATAATTGTTTGTCTTCCCGGAGTTGATGGAAGAGAATTTATTGTACCTGCAACAATGCCAGCTACTAAATTACTATATACTCCAGAAATATTTTCTCCAGTTGAACCTGTCCAGTTTGTAAAATCACCTAGTGAAAAATCGGCATTTACACATTGTGCCTTGCTTTCATTTATATATAATGCAAATGCAAAACAATATATTAAAACAAATAGTTTTTTCATAAATATCAGGTTTTGAAAAATAGTTTTTAAATAACAGGTTAGTATCGTTTTTTAGGAAGACGAAAGTTTTAACCTTAGGGTTGGCTAATTTTAAGAATATTTATTTGAAATATTTTTTTATTAGTTATAAAATCCATCAATATGTTTCCAGCGTTTATGCGACCAAAGCCAGTATTCGGGCGCACGCTGAATGGTTTTTTCAAGGAGAGAAATATATGAATTCATAATTTCACCGTAAGCCGTTTGCTTTGGTTCATCGGTAATTTTTATTAAATGAATTTTATATCGAGCGCGTTTTAATCTTTCCACATCTGCATAATGTACAGGATATTTATAATCC
>CAZELC010000473.1:0-1843 GCA_964512865.1 uncultured Bacteroidales bacterium | reverse complement strand
CAACGGTCGAGTGTAAGTGCCGTAAGGGATTGCGGGTGATTTCCTATCAAGTTACACGAAAAGTTAAAGCGGACTTCTGACCTTCGCAAACCTCTGAAACCCTTATGGCATTTACACTTTGTTATGGGCTGGGCATTCCTGTCTACCATTTTTGTTTTATTACAAAATATCTAAGATTTCTCCCATTTATAAAACTTATAATGTTCGCTTTTTCAAGATCATCACAATCTTTCAAATTGAATTTTACTCTCTTAGGTTCTGAATCAGTTGATACGTCTACTAATCTGTAAAACCCTTTGATTTCCCCTGAAGCAACTCCAATAACAAAGTCAGGTAAATTTTTTCTAAATTTACTTTCATTTAGCTTCCAAGCTCTTTTAGTTGCATTAAAAGGACTTACCTTTTTGGCAAGTCCTTTATGAATATTTACTGCAATTAATTTCATTATGTCTATTGTAAAACAATTTTCCTAATGTCAATCGTGTTGCTTGAAGCGTCAATCAAGTGAACAAAATAAATTCCGTTTCCTGTCCAAGTTGAAAGGTCAACATTAGACGTTTGTGTATTGATTGGTGTTGTATAAACAATTTGGCTTAAAGAATTTGTAATTTTCAGAGTATAGCCGTTCATTGTTGAATAGTTGCCACCAAAATCAATTGTTATATGGTCACTTGTCGGATTAGGATAAACTTTAATTGTATTTTGATAAACTAAAGGATTTATACTTACAAGATTTGCATTAATAATCAATGTATCGGTAACTGTTATATGAACTGTATCTGTGCAGTAACTGGCTTGAAAAACATAATTAGTGTAGCGATTAACAATGCTATCACATCCGCCAACTGTAGTAGTTAAACTATCAGTTCCTTCAAAATATGTTTTTGGAGAGATACTTTGAAAATTAGCATCTGACACATAAATTGTTTGTGTATCATTTACTGTTGTGTCAGAACAAGGAGTATAATTATAAACAGCAGTGATTTCAGATGGTGTTAATACCCTGTTCCAATATCCAACATCGTCAATTGAGCCAATATACCAGGCAGCATTAGATGGTCTCCAATCATTACTTTTTCCAATATAATTTGCTTGACCATTTGTAGCAAGTGTTTTATTTGTAGATTTCTCAAAAACACCATCGATATAAAAGTTAATTGTTGTACCATTATATGTAACCAATACATTATGCCATACATTATCATTTAAAACGATATTTCCAGTAGGATAATAGTCGTAGCCACCCGCTGTATAATTGCCTCCCATAAATCCAATATATTTATTTGAATTTTCAAGTCGCAAATTAAAATCACCACCATTAACGTCTGCATCAGTACCTGTTGAAATTACCATAGAACCCGCAATGGTTGAATTGGTTTTAATCCAAAATGATATTGTACGGCTATTAGCACCTTGAACTGCAATATTCGGAACAGAAATATAATTTGATGAACCATTAAAATTATAAGCAGAATTTGAAGAACCAAATCTATCAGCAGTTAGGGTTGCACCATTATTTGTGCCGTTGTTTCCATTGATACTTTCATCATTTGTATTACCGTTAAAAGGATACCAACCAACCAGTCCACTTGACGGAATTTGTGCAAAAGCATTAATTGATAATGCTATAATTGCAATTGTAAAAATTTTTCTCATTTTATTTTCATTTTTTTATTTTACTACTTGTATGGCTCAGTAGTGTCGCCCTGTTTTTTTTTGGGTTTCAAGTCTCCACGTTTTATTTTAAATTCAACTTTCAAGAAGTATCAAAGTTAAATCTTGTCGGTGCTCTATTTTGTCCGCTATGTCTTTTCATTGCCTTGCCCATAACGAGCCCGTGGCT
>CAZELC010000472.1:0-1845 GCA_964512865.1 uncultured Bacteroidales bacterium | reverse complement strand
TAATATATTACAGAAACAATTCCATGGAAAAACTAAACCCCGGGTATTTACTGTCGAAATAATAGTTAGCATTTATTGATTTTACTCTGCTTATAATATTCTTCAGCCCCATGCCTTGTTTTGAATTTATAAAAGTTTCATCAACATTACAACCAACCCCATCATCATAATAATTGAAAGTAACTTTATCATCAGTCAGTTGCAATCGAATATTAACATTTTCTGCCGAAGCATGTTTTAAAGTATTGTTAAGCAACTCTTCAGTAATCCTGTACAGTACAATTTCGATGTTTTTTTCAAGGCGTTTATTGTAGCTTGTGGTTGTAAAATTAACCAGAATTTTATTTGTGAGATTTATTTTCTTACAAAGCGAGTCAATACCTTTGATAAGCCCATAATCACGTATTACCGAAGGCATCAGGTTGTTTGATATGGTTCTGATATTCGAAATGGCGTCATCTATCAACTCATTAGTGTATTTTACAAGCTTCTGCTTTTCAAGAGGATCAATATCTTCAGTGTAAATTTCATTTACATATATTTTAATGGTAGAAAGCAATGGTCCTAATCCATCGTGCATTTCTTTTGCAAATCGCTGTCTTTCACGGTCTTCAGCTTCAATAATTCCACTCAGCAATTTCCTTTCAAAGTCTTTTCTATCTGTAATATCCCTGGCTATTGTAAAAATCACTGATTCTCCTTTGTATCTAATGATACGGCTACTCATTTCAAGATATATTATTTTGCCGTCCTTACTTAAGTGCTCCGATTCGTAAACATGAGTTCCTATTTTCTTTATTAACTCTATATTATCTTTTACTTTGTCTGCGTATTTAGGGGTTTTCAAATTACTGAAATTCATTTTTAACAGCTCCTCTCTTGAATATCCAAGCCGGTTACAAACTTCTTTATTAACTTCAAGAAAATTTCCATTAAGATCAGCAAGGAAAAGCTCATCACCGCTGTTATTAAATAGTGTTCTGAACCTTATTTCCGATTCATAACGCTCATTCTCATTCTTTTTATGTGATTTTATCATTCTTTCAAGCCAAAATAAGCTAATAACCATCAAAACTGAGATTATGACATCTACCCAATAATTGTAATTTTCATAATAATTAATCGAACTGTAGTAAATATAAATTATCAGGTTGGTAGATTTTCTGACAGCCATCAATACAAAACTAATAGCGATTAAAATCCATGTTGTACGACTTTGGGCAACTTTAATAAGCCTTATAGCCTGCACAATCAGAATTATCTGCAGAACTATTGAAAATGCTAAAGCAAGGTATGTCAGCATATAATTTTTTTTTGCAAAGATAGTCCAAATAACATTTTGATTTTAATATTGCAATTTGAAAAAAAATAAAATACATTTGTAATGACCTATTTATATTTGTGTAATAATTTAATTGATTTTTATGATATTTGAAGGTTTTGATCCCGGTGATGATAAAATGTTCAGGGTTATCGATAATGAAGGAGAGGTAATCGACAAAACTCTGATGCCGCAAATTGAAGATGAAACAATTATTGAAGCTTATAAGGCTATGTTGTTTTCAAGAGTGGCCGATATGATGGCTATTTCTTACCAAAGACAGGGAAGGATGTTTACTTACCCGCCAAACAACGGTCAGGAAGCTATTTCTATTCCGGCAGGCATGGTTATAAGAAAAGATGATTGGCTCGTTCCTGCTTTTCGCGAAATGGGCGCCTGGCTGGCTAAAGGAGTCTCTCTTAAAGAGATATTTTTGTATTATATGGGAAATGAGGAAAGCTGTAATTTTAAAAATGCCAATCACATGATGCCTTATTCCGTACCAATTGGAACTCAGCTTGTTC
>CAZELC010000471.1:0-1852 GCA_964512865.1 uncultured Bacteroidales bacterium | reverse complement strand
ATTGAAATGGGCGCAAACCACCCCGGTGAGATTGCCGAACTATGCAATATTACGGATCCCGATTTTGGGATTATAACAAATATTGGGAAAGCACATCTTGAAGGGTTTTTAAATATCGATAATATTATTGATACTAAAACTGCATTATACAGACATATAAAGAATAAAGGCGGAAAAATATTTGTAAATTGTGATAATGATTTACTGTTTTCTCTTTCAGAAGGCACTAACAGAATTCTTTTCGGTTCCGGTGATGATTCCACCATAAAAGGTAAAATTTTAGAAATGTCTCCATTTATTACTCTAGGTTGGGGGGACAATTTTGAAAACATCGTTAAAACAAAATTGTTCGGTAAATATAATTTTGAAAATATTCTTGCTGCTGTTTGTGCAGGCGTTTACTTTGGTGTAAGCAATAATGATATTAATGCCGCTATTTCCGAATACACTCCAAATAATAACAGATCTCAAATCGAACTCCGTAACGGCAATACACTTATATTGGATGCCTACAATGCTAATCCCACAAGTCTTTCAGCATCATTGGAAAATTTTTCCGATTTGAAAAGTAAAAACAAAATTGTTATTATTGGCGATATGGGAGAACTGGGAGTAAATAGCGATGATGAACATAAAATAATATTGGATATCATTAAATCTAAACCATTTACACAAGTATTTCTTATAGGTAAAATTTTCAGTAAAATTAATACTCATAATAACTTTATCTGTTTTGAATCTGCGGATGAAGGAAGGCAATATTTTATTAAAAATAAATTTTTCAATTCATACATTCTTGTAAAAGGATCAAGATTTATGCAGCTTGAGAAAATTGCCGAAGTTTTATGAAAACAATTAAAACATACAAAGTTATAGGTTTAATGTCAGGTACATCAGTTGATGGGGTTGATATTGCGTATTGCGAATTCACAAAACATAACAGAAAATGGATTTATAATATTATTCATGCTGAGACTGTTGATTATGAACGGCATTGGAAAGAAATATTATCTTATGTTGAGAATCTTTCAGCAATAAATCTAAATGAAACTGATATTAATTATGGCCACTTTCTGGGCTCGTTGTGCAGAAATTTCATTTCAAAATACAAAATAACACCTGATTTTATTGCTTCTCATGGCCATACAATTTTTCACCGACCTGCTGATAGAATAACATTGCAAATAGGAAATGGTGCAGCAATAGCCGGTGAGATTAATTTACCCGTAATTTGCGATTTCAGATCTCTTGATGTTGCACTTGGCGGACAAGGTGCTCCTTTGGTTCCGATTGGGGATAAGTTGCTATTTGGAAATTATGATGCTTGTTTAAACATAGGTGGTATTTCAAATATTTCATTTGATAAAGGCGATAAAAGAATTGCTTATGATATTTGCCCTGCCAATATTGTACTGAATTATTATGCTCAAAGTCTGGGGAAATTATTTGACAATAATGGTCTTATTTCTAAAAGCGGTAAAATAGACATATCTCTGCTAAATGAACTTAATGAAATCAGCTTTTATAAAAAAGAAGCACCAAAATCGCTGGGCAAAGAATGGGTGCAAGAAGAATTTTTATTAGTTATCGAAAAATATAAAAACAAAACTGAAAATATTTTAAGAACTCTTACGGAGCATATTTCTCAGCAAATTGCTAATGAAATAAATAAGAATAGCTTAAAAAAAGTACTAATAACAGGAGGAGGAGCTTTAAATAATTTTCTGATATTGCAAATTTCAAAAAAATGCAAAGCTGAAATAATTATCCCCGATGCCCTGACGATTAATTTCAAAGAAGCTCTTATTTTTGCATTTTTAGGAGTGCTCAGGTGGCGAAATGAAGTAAATTG
>CAZELC010000470.1:0-1876 GCA_964512865.1 uncultured Bacteroidales bacterium | reverse complement strand
ACTCAAGCCTTATGGTCAGTGCGACTATTGTTTATCCTAACGGAGAAATCAGAATCAAGGACCATTCAATTGATTTGCGTAATCAAAGTGGTAATTTTGTTGGACAAGGAATGGGAGATATTTATGATTTGGATCAATTGATAATGAAAAAGGTAAAATTTCCGGTATCCGGAGATTATAAATTTACAATTCAAAATATTATGCCCCGTACTGAAACAGCCAATATAATGCAAATAGGGCTAATTGTAAAAAAAGCTGAAAAATAATCACTCAATTACTTTAGTTTCAGCTGCCTGTATTATTTCTTCTGTAATTGAATCATAAACAAAAGCGACAATATTACAGTTTTTAGGTGTCCACTTCTGGTCAAGAATAGTGGCATATTTGTTATCTTTTAATGAATTTGCATTAACTGAAGTGTTACTGAGAACATCACCCCAGGTTCCGTTTACTGTACCCCGAAGTACATGCATAAATACATAGTTTGGAACAATAACACTAGGTCCGTCTTTTTGATTTCCGATAATGCTATCTTCCGTAATATAAACGCTTAGCATCAGTTTTTTTGTTGTTGACTGTAGATATTGTGTTTGAATACTTATACAAGCTTTTCTTTTAGTTGCATCATAATTTGTAACTTTCACCTGCATGTCAAGTTCCGGTTGAACATGTAATGTCTGATTTAGCTTAGTCTGCCATTCTGGTGTTGAAATAGATGTTCTGCTGCCCCCCAATAGTTTTCTGTTAAATGCTGCTGCAGGATTTCCAATAGGAGCATAATGGTCATTGAGCTGGTTTCCGGCTTCACATCTTAAATCAATATCATTGAAAGGTGCAGGAGATGGTTCGGCAAAATCGCCTGCATGTATAGCAATAAGAATAATCGAATCACCATATTGTTGTTTAAAGTTGTGTAAAAGAGTTGCAGCAGCAGGGCAGTTTGGGCATTGATGTCCGGTGTAATCTTCTATGAGCACAACCTTATGAGGATTTGTTTTCGGGGAAAATGTATAAGGAGGGCAGCTTGTTGTGTCAGCTCCATTAGTTTTCATATAAGGTGGGCTTACTTTATCACATGAAAAATAAACGATCAGGACAAAAGAAACAGTTAAAATTGCAAATATTTTTTTCATATTAGATTATTTAATATTAAAAACTGCTTGTAATACTGAGTGTAATACCGTTTGATGCCGGTACTGCACGGCAAACACCTCCAACACAGACAATTCCTGCTCTTTGTCTTCCGTATGATAAAGCAATTCGGCTTGAGCCTTTTGTAAATGCAATTGCACCATAATAATAATGCAATCTCTTTTCCGGCAAAGGGTTATTATAATTATATGAATCCATAATAGTAAAGTACCATTTTGGAGCAATGGTAAATTCTAGTAATCCATTTATCCAGTCGTGATCATCTTGCTGAGTTGCCAGATATTGAAGCTCAGCTCTTAAGCTTTTTGTAGGTGTAATAAAATATGTCAAATCTATTACCGGAATATTTGCGTAGATCATTCCTTTATCGTGCCCCTCAATAACTTTTGAATTATAATTTATATTATAATACGCTACAATAAGTTTGAATTTCTTACTAAGCTTTTTTGTAATTTCAATGCTGAAATCCTGAAAATATTCTTCATTACCGACTTTAAAAAAAGGTGATTTATACCCAAGTGTTCCTGTTGAGTCAATAGGAATATTACTTTCTATTTTTTCTTTGTATATTGAATTTATTCTTGAAAAATCAAGTGCTATATTAAGACCATATTTTCCGCCAAGTTTTGATCCTTTCTTAAAAGAAAAATTAACTTGACCGTCAATTCCCATTTCTCCATTTGGTTGTGTACCATAAGGATAATAGGCTGCTAATGTATAAGTG
>CAZELC010000469.1:0-1877 GCA_964512865.1 uncultured Bacteroidales bacterium | reverse complement strand
TTATCAGATACAAAATATGTCCCAACGAAAAAGTTGAAATTATCCCTTTAGGTTTTGACTTGTCAAGGTTTCAGGAAAATCTTTCAGAAAAAAGAAGCACTTTTAGAAAACTCTACAAGATTGATGATGATGAAATTGCCATTGGGATTGTTGGAAGAATTGTTCCAGTAAAAAACCATGATTTGTTTGTAGAAGCTATAGATTATTTAAGAAAACATTCTAATAAAAAAATAAGAGCATTTATTGTCGGCGATGGCGAGGATAGGCTGAAAATTGAGGAAAAAGCCCGGGCACTCGGAATTGATTTTATTGATTCCACAAAGAAAAAAGAAAAGGCAACAATAACATTCACTTCTTGGCTTAAAGATGTTGATTTTGTAAATGCAGGAATGGATATAATCACACTTACTTCTTTAAATGAAGGAACTCCGGTAAGCCTTATAGAGGCACAGGCAGCAAATAAACCAATTGTTACCACTAAGGTTGGGGGAATCCAGAATATTGTGCTAGAGGGCAAAACAGCTCTTCTTTCGGATATATACAATAAGACTGATTATTATGAAAACCTGCTAAAAATGGTTGAAGATGATAATTTAAGAAATAGTTTTTCGGGCGAAGGCTGGAGTTTCGTCAGAGAAAAATTTCATTATACCCGCCTTGTAAATGATATGAAAAACCTCTATTATAAATTATTAAATAAGTAGTTTTTTTTAAAAAGTATTTATTTTTTCATATTTTTGCTTTCAAATTGCCAGTCAATGAAAAAAGGATCAGTATTAATTTTTTTGTTCATTCTGTTTATATCATCCTGTAAAATGTTCGATCCATCTATTATGCTGCGGACTCCGGCTAAGTTCAAGTATTCTGTTATGAATGATTCGGCCTCAAAAGAACTTTACAGAATTTCGCCAAATGATATGATATCATTTAGTATTTTGCCAAATAATGGAGAGCGTTTAATAAATATTGGGAATCCGGATGCAGGAACAACACAAACTGCAAGCGCTACAGTAAATAACACTGCACAAACTTACACCGTTGATTATGATGGAACTGTAAAATTGCCTGTTATTGGCAGAACAACACTTTCCGGTTTATCAAGCCGGCAGGCTGAAGATCTTCTTGAGAAGAAATATTCAGATTATATTAACAATCCTTATGTAACTGTTAATGTAACAAACAAGAGAGTATTTATTTTCAGGGGAGGAAATTCTTCCTCGGTTTTAAATCTTGCAAATCAAAGTACAACATTATTTGAAGCTCTGGCTCAGACTGGAGGCGTTGGTGATGCAAAAGCTCACAGAATTAAGCTTATCAGAATGATTAATGATAAACCTGAGGTTTATAATATCGATCTTTCAAAAGTTGATAATATTAAGGAAGGTAATATTATTCTTCATGCAAATGATATTATATATGTTACACCTCGCAACCGTGTACCGGAAAGAATTCTTACAATCATAACCCCATATATGAGTCTTGTCGCTACTGTATTGGGAATTATTGCGATATTTAAACTTTAGTGTGATGGAAATTAAAAAGATTCCTGCAATAAACGATGAATTTGATGTAAAACTATTATTGTTTACAGCAAAAAAGAATTTTTTCTATGTGCTGATTTTTCTTGTGATCTCAATTGTTTTAGCCTTTTTGTACCTCCGTTATACTTATCCAGAATATGAAACAAAAACTGTTATCCAGCTTGATGTTCAGAATGAAGCTAATAAGTTTGTTCTGTTTCAGGAAGAACAAGCCACGGAAAGTGATATTGCAAACAGAATAGAATTACTAAGATCTCCTGTTTTTTTGAAAAGAGCTCTGCTTAAACTGGATTTGGGAGAGTCTTATTATACAAAAGGAACAGTATTAAATTATGA
>CAZELC010000468.1:0-1877 GCA_964512865.1 uncultured Bacteroidales bacterium | reverse complement strand
TCCCTTTGAAACACCACTACTATTATCAATTTCTACATAAGAAGGACTGTAATCTTTTGATAATGGGAACTCATAATCACTTGTAGTCTGAGCATCAGTTCCATTATACTTCAACAATGCATTTCCTATATATCTCAATGCTTTACCTGTTATTGAACCTGTAGTTTGTCTATATATAAATTGGCTTGTAGTAGTATTTGTAAAAGTCCCATTATTATATATTTTACCTTCATCATAAATTAAGTTATTATTAGTTAATGAAGAACTCTTATCAATATAAATTCCTACTTCATAATCATCATTACTTGTACTTGAATTGGTTATGGTACCATCGTTTGTTCCACTTGCACCACCACAAGCTGCTCGTGTTTCCTGTAGAGCCAATGCCCCTGTTGATTTAATATTAAAACTGGCTCCACTTTTATTATTAAAAGTTGAACCATAATCAATAGCCGTTTCTGAATAATCATTATGTGTGCCATAATTGTTATAAGTTGACGAATAACATGTTACTCCATCAACCCCTATAAAAAGAACAGAATAATTATTAACTGTACCTCCCGAATAATTATTAAAAATGCCAGAATAGCCTATTAAATCTATAATACCAAAATTACATTTTGTTGTAACAACACTGCCATTTGCAATGGTTCCATAATTATCTAAATTATAAAAAGCTGCATAACCCCTAAAATAATAATTACCTGAAGATGCATAATAATAATGTCCCGATGAAATGGAAGGTGGATGATTTGTTATTGTTCCATAATTTGTAACTGTACTGGATAATGTTTTATCTTGAATGTTAATACCTCCATAAATTGCAATATATAAATAAATGCACTCAGATATTTTTGAAAAACTGCCTCCATAATTATCAATAGTACCATAATTTATTATTTTAGCCCCAGATGCGGTACTTGAAAGGGTAAGTGTCCCACCTGTATTTATTGTAATTGTTCCATTATTTATTAAAGTTCCTGTTCCATTAATAACTAACCCTTTATTATCCCATGCACTAACTTGAGAACCCCCAACCGAAACTGTTATTGTTCCATTATTTGTAACAACATAACCATTACCATAAGTAATAGCATTGTTTGATATTGCTAATGTTCCATTAGCATCTACAATTGTATTTGGAGCAGTAATATCAGCATTTAAAGTAATAGTATGACCACTTTGTATCCTTGCACAACAACAGTTACTTGAAGTAGGTGTTGTAGAAGTGCCACTCCATGATGAACCGTCAGAACTTCTTTCCCAAGTACCTGTAGAACTAATACTCCAGTTACCTGAACTTATTGATCTATAATAATAATATCCTGCTCCACCACAACTAGTAGTTGTAAAATTAATCGATGAAGTCCATGAACTGTATGCGCTGCTACCGCAATTAGAGCGCACCCATACATAATAAATTTGACCAGGTGTTAATCCCCCAATTGTATATGTAGTAATTCCAGCACCAACAGAAGCAGAAGGTGTTGTTTCATCAGTAGGCGGTGATAATGAAGTACTATAATAAATATTATAACCAGAACTTGGAGCAGGGCTTGCAGCAGTCCAGGTAATAACAGCCGATGTTTGAGTTACCGATGCCGATGTAAGGTTTGTTGGAGTAGAACAAGAACTTACTGTTACACCTGTTGTACCAGAACATCCGGTTGCATTTACTGTATACGTAATTGTAGCAGAACCTGCCGAAACCCCTGTTACAACTCCGCCACTACTTATTGTTGCTACCGCTTCATTACTGCTACTCCATGTCCCGGGATTTATACTTCCGGTTAAAGTAGTTGTACCTCCAGCTACTAACGAAGTTGTTCCGCTTATTGTAGGATTTGAATTTACCGTTCCGGTTGAAGAAACAGCAG
>CAZELC010000467.1:0-1878 GCA_964512865.1 uncultured Bacteroidales bacterium | reverse complement strand
AACACTTCAAAGTTTAAACAGATTTTGAATTTTTTCAATCATATTCTTCAATATAAGAAGTAAATTTGTAAATTGAGATACAATAAGGATAATATTGTGTAAACAGTGGGTAATTAGAAATAATATTATTGAATTATTTCATGCTATTTTTGTAAAACTACTTTTTAAATAATCATTATTAATTGCTTACATTAATTGAATCGTTAAATCTATATAAAACATGAACAAAAATCTTTTTATTAAACACGATAAGCTCAGGATCAGGTATTTGATTTTAAGCTTATTGGCATTTGTCCTGAATATTGGAATTTACGCTCAGGAAATAAATGTGAGCGGTGTGGTTTCGGGAGAGGATGATGGATTGCCAATCATAAGTGCTACTGTTGTGGTTAATGGAACCAACAAAGGAACGGTTACAAATATTGATGGGATGTACACTATTAGAGCAAAAGTTGGTGATGTCCTGAAAATATCTTATGTGGGTATGATGGTAAAAACAGTTACTGTTACACAGGCCAGGATGGATGTGAAACTGAAAGCAAGTTCTATTGTTCTTGAAGAAGTTGTTGCCATTGGTTATGGTACCGTTAAGAAAAAAGAACTCACCGGAGCAGTTGCCCAGGTAAAAGGTGAAGACATTGCAAACACAATCACTTCCGATTTAGGAAATGCTCTGCAAGGACAAATTTCAGGAGTAAATATTATTTCCAGTTCTGGTGCTCCAGGTGATGCCTCAGAAATTTTGATTCGTGGTATCAGCTCTATCACAGGATCTAATACACCTCTTTTTGTTGTGGATGGAGTTCCGTACGAGGATGACCCGCGTATTAGCCCTAATGAAATTCAAACCATTGACGTACTGAAAGATGCTGCTTCCTGTGCCATTTATGGGACACGTGGTGCGGCAGGTGTAATTTTGATAACAACTAAACAAGGTAAGGAAGGTAAGTTAAAAATTGCTGTAGATGGCAATTATGGTATTCAACAAATTACTTCCGGAACACCTTTGATGAACGCCAGGGAGCAATCGTATTTTGACATTATTGCAGAAAGAAACAAGTCAAATACTCCGGACAATAGTGTGATTTTACCAATTGCACGTTATACAAAAGGTTTCCAGAATGATACTGAGTTGAGTAAAGTTATTTTCAATGATAATGCTCCCACTCAAAACTATAATGTGAATCTATCTGGTGGTAATAAACAAATTGCTTATAATATTGTAGGGGGCTATTTTAAAACGGATGGAGTTGTTGTCAATTCCGGATTTGAAAGATTTAATACTCGTATTAATGCTACTTACAAATCGAACAATCTTCAAATCGGTGCGAATGTCGGGATGAGTAATGAGGACATAAAGCGATCACAAGGTTATATCATCATACAGGCCATCAAATATTATCCGACACAAGATCCAATCGACCTTAGTGGAAATGCACCGCTGGTAACTTTTGCAGGAGATGCTTTGAATCGTTTAAACTGGGTGGAAGAAAGTTTAAAAACTAAATCCGTTGCAAACCGTACAAGTACATTTGCAAATTTTAATGCCAATTATAAAATCTCCAAAACTTTAAGTGTCTCTACACGGTTGGGTACGAATCTAATGAATGAATATGGAAGAGCTTCACATGCTTATCAGGAAATAAAAGATATAAACGGCTTATTGGTTAGTAATCCCAGCAATAGTTATGTTCAAATGAATGCAGCACGCAGGACTTCATTGGTTTGGGATGCCGGGCTAAACTATCAAAAAACATTCAATAAACAAAAGCTGTCTCTGTTTTTAGGTTCCAGTACCGAAAGATACACTTTTGATTCATTTGTTGCAAAACGAACAGGCTTATTAAGTCAAACATTAGAAGTTTTAAATGCGGCTAC
>CAZELC010000466.1:0-1878 GCA_964512865.1 uncultured Bacteroidales bacterium | reverse complement strand
GAAGCATCTTTAGATAGCTCAGGGCTTAAAACTTTTTTATTTGCTAAAGACCAATTTTTACCCTGGCCTACACTTCAGGAAATGATTGATTCAGAGAAAAGACTTGTGGTATTCAGTGAAGCTGATAACGCTGAATCAGGGCAAGATTGGTATCATTATATCTGGAAATATGCTGTAGAAACAGAGTTTTCAATTCATGACACCAGCGAGTTCACCAGTAATTATAACAGGGGAGATTCGTTAAATGAATTATTCATACTTAACCATTTTATCACAAACTCTTTAACAGGTACAGGTTCTTCAGCAGAAGCTTTGAAAGCGAATTCAAACCCTTTTCTACTTAACAGGGTTAAAAAAGTAATGTCAGATAAAAATAAATTTCCGAATTTCCTTGCACTTGATTTTTATGAAATTGGAGATGGTATGGATGTCGAGAATACTTTAAACAGCCTTAACTGGGCCGGAGTTGAACAAGCTTCAATAGTTGAAAAGGAGTTAAATATATGGCCTGTGCCTTCTAATGATGTTATAAATATCAGAACTCCTGACAAAAAGGAATATGAAGATGTAAACTTGGTAATATCAAATGCAATAGGGCAGAAGGTCTATTCCTGTGATCTGAAAAATGGTTACGCACAGATCTGTCTCCCCGATAATTTGTTGAACGGAGTATATTTTATTACAATTTACGGAAGAGATAAGAATCTAATAACTTCAGGAAAGGTTCTTAGTTGTGATTAAACATAATTTTAATAATAAAATAGAAATATTCTAAAATAAAATGAATCTTGAAAATATCAAAGTAATTGCCTTTGATGGCGATGATACATTATGGGTTAATGAAACTTTTTACCGTGAATCGGAGAAAAAATTCTATGCTTTGCTTACTGATTTTATTTCCGAATCAGAAGCTGAGAAAGAACTCTTCAACACAGAAATGAAGAATTTGGAACTCTACGGCTATGGCACAAAAGGTTTTATGCTTTCCATGATAGAAACTGCCATAAGGGTAACAAATGGCAAAGCTCAGGCATCAATGATCTCAAGTATAATAGAAATAGGGAAGCAACAAATAGAAAAACCTGTTGAGCTGCTCGACGGTGTTCACGAAGTGCTACAAAAACTAAAGACAAAATACAAAGTAATTATCGCAACTAAAGGCGATCTTCTTGATCAACAAAGAAAACTTAAAAAATCAGGACTCACCGATATCTTCGACCATATTGAAATTATGAGCGATAAGCAGGAAGCAGACTATAACGATCTGATAAGAAGACTTGGCATAAATCCTGAGAATTTTCTTATGGTCGGAAATTCAATAAAGTCAGACATAATACCTGTGATGGCAGTCGGCGGAAAGGCTGTTCATATTCCTTTCCATACAACATGGATTCATGAGATGAACGATTTAGGTAAAGGTGAAATTATGTTTATTGAGTTGGAAAATATCAAAGAAATACTAAATTTGTTGTAATAAAAAATGAATCAATTCAATTAATTTATGAGAAAAGAAACCAAGAATATTGTCATACTGCTATCAATGGTCTTAGCGATAACAGTTTTGACAAACAGCTGCAAAAAGAAACAGACTATTCCTGAACTCACAACTGCCGAAGTGACTTCAATTACCTCAACATCTGCAGTTTGTGGAGGAAGCATCACTTCAGATGGAGGTGGAAATATTCTGGAAGTCGGTGTTTGCTGGAGTACATCTGAAATGCCTACAATTGAAAGTAACAAGACAAGAGACGATTATGGACAGGGATTGTTTTCTGTTGCGCTCAATAATCTTACGGCAAATACAACTTATTATTTAAGAGCTTATGCCAGCAATCCTGAAGGAACTGGGTACGGCAATCAGGTAAGCTTTAAAACACT
>CAZELC010000465.1:0-1882 GCA_964512865.1 uncultured Bacteroidales bacterium | reverse complement strand
CTTACGGGAAGTATGATATTAAAGTTTATTCTGTTGAAGGAAAGCTTGTGAGTTATATAAAGAATATTTCCGGTTTTGATTATGATTTAAGCATCAAGGATCTGGATAATGGGTTATATCTTATTTCCGTTATTACAGATAACAGTATTTTCACTTCGAAGTTTGTTAAAAAACAATAATTGTAAGCCGATAAGATGGTTTTTGAGTCAGGTCATATTTATCATATTTACAATCAGGGCAACAACCGTCAGAAGATATTCTTTACCAGAGATAATTACTTATTTTTCCTAAAAAAGATAAAGCGTCATATTATTCCTTTTGCTGATGTTCTGGCGTGGTGTTTAATGCCTAATCATTTCCACTTTTTTGTTTATGTCGGCGATGGCGTGTCGGATAGCAGCAACATCGCCGAAAAACAACAGCTGACCTTTAACAGCTCCATAGGCATAATGCTCAGATCATATACAAGAGCTGTTAACCTGCAGGAAGGACGTAGTGGTTCATTATTCAGAGAAGGAACTAAAGCGATATGTGTTACTCAGCCTCAGGCAAACCCTCCATTATGGTTTAAGTCCGAAGGGAAAACTGTTTTTTTGTCATCTGATAATGAAACACGATATCCTAATAACTGCTTCAACTATATAATAAAAAACCCCTTAAAGGACGGATTGGTAAAAAAGCTTTCCAAATGGGAGTTTACATCTTATCATGAGCTTATGGGAAAGGAAGACATCATCAACAAAAAACGCATTGAGGAGTTTGGGCTGTGTTTGCTTTAGTGCTTTACTTATTAGATGCATTCTCGGGGTGACTAAGCAAAGATAAGGCTCCGGGATAGTCACCCCGAGAATAATGTGGTAAAGCACTAAAGCAAACACAAAAGCATTAAAGTTTTAAAAAGTTTAGTAAATTTACCGCATGGAAAACAACGCACTCGAAGCTGTTAAAGCACAGCAATGGTTTTATGAATTCAACCTGCCTGACGGCAGCATCACAAACAGCTATCTTCCCGATTTTGTAAGACCTATACATCATACAAGAGAAAAAGCTCTTAAACATTTCCTTAAGGAATTCAGCAGCATAGGAAAGTTTGAAAAAGCAATTGATGTTTCATGCCATGAAGGTTATTACAGTCATGTACTTGCCAGATATTTCAGCGAAGTAAAAGCTATTGACAAGAATGAAGGTTCACTTGCTAAAGCAAAGCTTATCACGGAAGTGCTTAAAGTGCCAAATATAGAATATATACTTACCTCTCTTGAAGACTGGAAAGATTTTGAACCCGCCGACCTGGTTCTTTGTTTTGGGCTTCTTTATCATATTGAAAATCCTGTTGAGGTAATGCGTAAATTGTCAGTCATCACTAAAAAAGCGATATGTATAGAATCACAGATACTTCCAAGTTCATCAGCAATGCTTATTGAAGACGGCTGCTATATAAAACAAAGAGAATCAAAAGGCATATTCGGGCTTTGCATGGATTATCCCACAATTAAAGAAGGTGGACTAACAGAACTTGCACTTGTGCCTTCGGCAGAGGCGCTGGTATCTTTGCTGGAGCATTTCGGATTTGGTAAAATACGTTTTTACGAACCCGAAGACGGCGACTATGAACAGTTTACAAGAAGGCAAAGAGTTATAATTTACGCAGAAAAGGATATTCAGAACAAATAATCATTATTAGCAGATATCTTTTTGCTATTTCCAAATATATATTTTCTTTTCAGGATACCATTTATTCTTTATCAAAATCAATTTATCACAGGTTATAACTTTTAATCATATATCACTGTATTTGAAAATCTTATTACTGAGTTGCAAAATCAAACAATGAAATAATTATAAAGTTAAAATAACAAACTTTAAGAAATATTTGACAACT
>CAZELC010000464.1:0-1891 GCA_964512865.1 uncultured Bacteroidales bacterium | reverse complement strand
AAAACAAAATTTTGTTATTTGTCAGCGATAACATTAATGATGCTGATATTTATTCTGCCTGTAAAGAGTCAGAAAACCTACACTTACGACACCGTTCCAAACGATCCGTTAAAAGCAAGGATTTATAAACTGGATAACGGACTTACTGTATACATGACCGTATATAAAGATGCTCCAAGAATTCAAACTTACATTGCAGTAAGAGCTGGTAGTAAAAACGATCCTTCCGATGCAACAGGTCTTGCGCATTATTTCGAACACCTGATGTTTAAAGGAACAAAAAATTTCGGAACAGCAGATTATGCAAAGGAAGAACCCTATTTAAATCAGATCGAAAGTTTGTTTGAAGTTTATCGTGTAACTACAGATTCTTTAAAAAGATTAAGTATTTACGAAGATATTGATAGCTTATCACAGCTGGCTTCACAGTATGCTATTCCAAATGAGTACGACAAACTTGTAGGATTAATAGGCGCTACCGGAACCAATGCTTATACTTCGGTTGATCAAACTGTTTATGTAAATGATATTCCATCGAACCAGGTTCAGAACTGGCTTGAAATAGAATCCGACCGGTTTAAAAATAATGTGATTCGTTTATTTCATACTGAATTGGAAACTGTATATGAAGAAAAAAATATGACTCTTGCAAGCGATCAGCGTAAAGCATCGCAGGCAATGATGGAAGGGCTTTTTAAATATCATACTTACAAAGTACCAACTATTGGAGTTGCTGAACACCTGAAAAATCCGTCAATAACAAAAATTAAAAATTATTATAATAAATATTATGTAGCAAGTAATATGGCAATATGTCTTTCCGGCGATTTTGATCCTGATGCAACAATAAAATTGATTGATAAATATTTTGGTTCATTTGAGAAAAAAGAAGTTCCTGCATTTACATACAAACCTGAAGATCCTATTACTTCTCCTGTTGTTAAAGAAGTTGTTGGTCCTGATGCAGAAAATATTACTATTGCTTTTCGCTTTAATGGTGCTTCATCAAAAGATGCCGATATGCTCACGATGATAGATATGATTTTGTCAAACAGCACAGCAGGCTTGATTGACCTTAATCTTGTTCAGAAACAAAAAGTATTAAGTGCATCTTCGGGTTACTATGATATGAATGATTATACTGCTGAAGTATTATCTGGTAAGCCTAAAGAAGGACAAACACTGGAAGAGTTACGCGACCTGCTGCTTTCGCAAATTGACCTTATTAAAAAAGGCGAATTTCCTGATTGGCTGATGACCGCCATAATCAATGATATGAAACTGCAACAGATGAAAAGCTATGAAGATAACGGATCCAGAGCATCTGCATTTGTAAATTCATTTGTTCTTCATATTCCATGGAAAGATGAAGTTGGTAAAATAGACCGTCTTTCTAAAATCACCAAACAGGATGTGATAAATTTTGTGAAAGAAAAATTCACAGAAAATAATTATGTGATTGTTAACAAGCGCACAGGTGTTGATAATAGCATTGTAAAAGTTGCTAAACCCAAAATAACACCTCTTAAAATAAACAGAACGGATCAATCGGCATTTTATAAAAAAATTGAAAGTAATAAAGTCAATGAGATCGAACCTGTTTTCCTTGATTATACAAAGGATATAACTACGCTGAAAACAAAAAGCAATATTGAAGTTGTTTATAAACAAAATATTGAAAATGGAACATTTAATTTTGATTATAAATTTAATATGGGCAAAAACAATAGTGCAAAATGGAGTATTGCCCTTAAATACCTTGAATATCTGGGAACTTCGAAATACACAGCAGAAGAATTAAAACAGGAATTTTATAAAATTGCATGTTCCTATAGAATTACTGTTGGTGATGAAGAAACTTATCTTACACTTTCCGGTTTAACTGAAAATA
>CAZELC010000463.1:0-1912 GCA_964512865.1 uncultured Bacteroidales bacterium | reverse complement strand
AAATTGAGTTATCTCCGGCCTACGACCTTGTAAATTCAACCATTGTTTTAAAAGGCGGTGCTGAAGAAATCGCTTTATCTCTTGCCGGGAAAAAGAGAAAACTTACCAGAACTGTTCTTGTAGATTATTTTGGAAAGGAGCGTTGCGGACTTACTGAAAAAGTCATTAATGGTATACTTCAAGATATTGATGCTGCAAAACCGATATTTTTTGAGTTATTGGATAAGTGCTTTCTATCAGATGAGTTAAAAATTAAGTTTCAGGCACTGTTGGAAAAGCGATTAAAAATAATTGAGAAATAAAACTAAATCCTGATTAATTGTGAACACTTAAAGTGATTTTATTTAAGAAAATTAAATCATAATTGGGGATGGCAAAAAGTTATTGTAAGGCAAGATATTTAGGAAACAAAAAGTACCATTACTTTCCGATACAAAACTTCCCGAAAATATTTCCGAGTATCTCATTTGTGGTTATTTCACCTGTTATCTCGCCAAGATGATACAAAGCAACTCGTAAATCACAGGCAAGTAAGTCCAATTGACTATTATTTTTTATTCCTTTTTCAATACTTATTACCTGCTCCATAACTTTTCCAAGCGCTTCCTTATGGCGAATATTTGAAACGACAGTATTATCACTGATTTTTTCCACATTTACAGATTTTGTCAAAATCTCTGAAATAAGGTTTATGTTTTCCTTTCTCTTTGCTGAAATAAAAACAACATCCATTTCCATCAGATCTTTCAACTTATGAGGCGATTCCACCATTAAATCTGTTTTATTTGCTATAATGATAAACTTTTTGCCGTTATTGATTATATGCTCCTTGAAATCATTAAGCGACTCCTTTATTTCATCTATCGTTGTAGATGAAATGTCAACAACATAAAGAATTATCTGCGCCTGTTCTATTTTTTCGTAAGTGCGTTCAATACCTAAATTTTCAATATTATCTTCAGATTCACGTAAACCTGCAGTATCGATAAAACGGAAACTCAACCCTTCAATAGAGATTGTATCCTCAATAGAATCGCGTGTTGTTCCCGGAATATCAGATACAATAGCTTTTTCCTCATTTAAAATTGCATTAAGAAGCGTTGATTTGCCCACATTAGGTTTGCCGATTATCGCTACAGGTATCCCGGTTTTCAATACATTACCAAGTCTGAATGAATCAATGAGCGCACCGACTTCTGTTTTGATATTATTAAGTAGAGTCAGCAATGAGTCGCGGTTGGCAAATTCAACATCTTCTTCACTGAAATCCAGCTCTAGCTCAATAAGTGATGAGAAATCCACCAGCTGACTTCTCAGTGCTTTTATCTTATCCGAAAAACCTCCTCTCATTTGTTTTAACGCAAGCTCATGAGAAGATTTTGAATTCGATGAAATCAGATCTGCAACAGCTTCTGCCTGCGAAAGGTCAAATTTGCCGTTGCGAAATGCTCTTAATGTAAATTCCCCCGGTCCGGCCTGGCGTGCACCTGATTTATTTAGCAATTCAAGTATCTGCTTTTGAATATACAACGAACCATGACACGAAATTTCAATAATATCTTCACCGGTGTAGGAGTGAGGCGACCTGAAAACAGATACCAGAACTTCATCAATCAAGGTTGTATCATCATTAAGCGTTCCGTAATGAATAGTATGCGATTCCGCATCTTTTAACCTGAAACCTTTTTTTAAAGAAGTAAACAGTTTATCAATCATTTCAATAGAACCTTTTCCTGCAACTCTTACTACGGCTATTGCAGAAGTTCCCGGTACAGTTGAAAGAGAACAGATGATATCGTCGTTTGATAAATTATATAACTTATTCATATAATGCAAAATTATTGATTTTTTCTGACTTAGTACTTGCGTATTAGCATTATTTCTTTTAGGTTTGCCTGATAATTTTTCTGCC
>CAZELC010000462.1:0-1921 GCA_964512865.1 uncultured Bacteroidales bacterium | reverse complement strand
CACCTCAATAGATTCTATTCGATATGGAGGAAGGTTTGGATTGTTCGCTTTGATGATGGAATCAATTTCAGCTGTAGTGAATGCGTTTTTATTAGATTGAGTAAATGGAATATGAACTTCAAAACTGCTTTTTTCACTTACTGCTACCCATTCGCCTGGAGCTGCAATGGTTTTTTCATCTTTCAAAAATTGAATTTTGTCAGTTGATTTTACATTATGTGCTTCAATTGCTTTCTTGGTAATGGTTCTGCAAGCAGTACTCTCATCTTTAACAAATATGACATTGATAAAGAATTCTTCATCTAAATTAATGGTTTCAGGAACTTTACTGATGAGGGATTTTACTTTTAAACTCTTATCATCAATTTCATTAGCTTCCATTATTTGATCAAAAGTGATCGTTTTTGTAACAGTTCCTCTGAAAATTTTATCGTTGTCAATTACCATATCCTGACAATCATACTGACTCATTAAAATGAAATCCAATACAATAGCATCACCCTCTTTACCAATCATTTTTCTGAGTTGTTTGCTATCATCACATTCCAAATAAACATTACCCTCTTTGTCGACAGTAATATATTCTGATAGAAGTTCTAAACTTTGATCATCAATACATTTTTTGCAAATGCTTTCATCATAATAGTTTAACCCACTTTTTCCTTTAGAGATAGGTAAGTTTCTGTCCATTACGGAAGATTTAAATACCTGAAATGTTCTGTCATTTCCAAGAATGATAGAAGCATACATCGTTTTTGAAAACTCATCCGGTTCACAGGCAAAACCTAAGTATGTGTATTGTTTGTCTAAAAGTTGCTTAGAAAGCTTTATGTTTTTCATAATAGGAGCGATTAACTCCATGCACAAATCCAAATAGGAATATTCTTGAATACCTAATGTAGCTCGTCCTTTAGTGACAATCTCAATTCCTCTATGAGATAATCCATATTTTTTAAGACGATAAAAAACTGTTTTATATGGGGCTACATTGACATCAGTCTTTTCATTTGACATAGCTTGATAGAGCGCTTGCATAGCTGCAGTCGAATCTAACATCTCATTGTGCTTCAAAGGCTCAAGATAAAAATATTTTTTTCTTGCATAATCAATTAAATCGGTCATGCAACTGTACAAAATTTTGGAATCATAGTTGCCGGGATTAAAATTTTGCGCATATTTCTTGTTTTCCTTTAGTTCCGGTGCACTGAAATCTGCATACGGATTTACAGTTTGTGCGAAAACCAAACTATTGAATGTCAATAGTATAGCAAAAAACGAAAAGGTTAGCTTTTTTATCATAGTCTTAATATTTAATATCCAAAAAATTAATTTACAATAATAATAAAAAAACTTGTTCGTTCGACCAAGAAAAAATGTAATGTTGCATGCGAATTTTAAAAATGAATATGGACACAGTTTTAAGCGGAATAAGACCTACAGGTTTTCTACATTTAGGCAACTATTTTGGTGCTTTAAAAAATTTTATAAGAATGCAGGAAGAGAATAATTGTTATTTTTTTATTGCAGATTATCACTCATTAACTACTCATCCTAATACCCAGGAATTAAACGGACACATTAGAAATGTGTTGATCGATTATATCGCTGCAGGTTTAGATCCTGAAAAAGCTGTTATTTATGTTCAAAGTGATGTTCCTGAAGTTTGTGAGCTCAATTTATTGCTTTCTATGCATGTTTATGTTGGTGAATTACAACGTGTAAGCTCTTTTAAAGATAAAGTGAGACGTCAACCCGATAATGTTAATGTTGGCCTTTTAGGATACCCTGTTTTAATGGCTTCTGATATTCTTTTACATAGAGCTGATAAAGTTCCTGTAGGGAAAGATCAGGAACAACATTTGGAAATGACCAGAGACTTTGCTCAAAGATTTAACAGCTTTTATAAAGTTGACTATTTTAA
>CAZELC010000461.1:0-1931 GCA_964512865.1 uncultured Bacteroidales bacterium | reverse complement strand
AAGCTTAAGGTGCCATCTCCTGCTTTTGTAAGGTTTTTAGTATTATCATTAATTGTACCTCCAATTGTAAATGTCCCTGCGCTCACTGTTATTTGTCGGTTTGCACTCAAAGTTACATTACCTGCACCTAAATTAAGATTTCTTGGGATAGAACCATTATATGTAACATCTGCATTCAATGCGAGTGGATAATCCAATGTAGTAATATTTCCCCCACTTGTATTATCAATAGCACCTCCACTTATTGTAAAATTACTAGAAACAGCTCCGAGTGCTTGTGAAGCATTTATATTTAATGTTCCTGCACTTAGTGTTGTACCTCCTGTATAATCATTATTAAAACTCAATGTTAATGTACCTATATTTTGTTTCGTGACGGAAGTAGTTCCTGTTCCATCGGTTATTTTAGTAGTTTTAACTTCTACTGCCCCAGCATTATTAAAAGTTACAGTTTTAGTTCCGGCAAGCCCTCCTGATATACCTCCAGTAATTTGAAGGTTATTAGTTCCGGTAGTTGCAACCTGGGTAATATAAAATGGTTGGCTAAAAGATATTGACCCTGTAAAAGAAGAAGTATTATCTGTATTTCCACCTAAGATATATGTTCCGCTTGTCGATTGATTTTCAATAGAAACTGAACGACCTATTGTAAATGCTCCACCTGTGAGTAAAGCTGGGCTTGAATTATTGGTAGTAGTATTAGCATCTCCAAGTTTTACAGCTTGATTAGTTTTACCCAATGCCCCATTGGAATTATTAGGTGCATCTGCACCAACAATTAAATTACCAGCGCTTATAGTTGTATTTCCTTTATATGTATTAGTTCCGGATAATGTCCAAGAACCAGTTCCTTTCTTTGTAACAGCTCCTGTATTTGTTCCTATCACTCCACTTTCTGTTCCAGTTCCAGTGCCTGCTATATTCAAATCACAATTACTCCCAGTAACTCCACCTGATAATGTTAGATTTCCACTTCCTGATGCATCAACAGTACCACCACTGGCGGTTAAATTTATTACACGATTCGATGAATGTCCTGAACCAGTATATTTTAAAGTTCCTGTTCCTGAAATGTCTATAGTACCATTAGCTACGGTTGTAGGTTTACCCAATGAATTAGCCGTTCCGCTGCTAACATTTTCTATTGTATTAATACTTAGTGTTCCATTGGATATTGTTGTTTTACCTGTATACGTATTAGCTCCTGTAAGTTGCCAAGTTCCAGTACCATCTTTGGTAAGTGTTTTTGCTCCAGTTGTAATTGCTCCACTTTCGATTCCTGTACCGGATCCAATGAGTTTTAAATTGAAACTACCGGTAATACCACCAGTAAGAGTCAATGTTCCTGTTCCCGATGCATCTATTTTATGACCATCTATATTTAATAAATTAATTACACGATTAGAAGAATGACCTGAACCTGTATATTTGAGTGTGGCTACTGCACTATTGTATCCCATTTGAATTGTTCCATTAGCTACAGAAGTCGGGGCTCCCAACGAACTGGCTCCTCCGTTTACATTAGCTAAAGAAGTTATTTCAACAGTACCATCATCAATCCAGGTAGCACCAGTATATGTACTTGAATTAGATGACAAAGTCAGCGTTCCTGTTCCTTCTTTCCAAAGCCAGCTTGAAGCACCGCTTATTGCACCCGAAATAGTTAAATTACCGGTATTATTAATAATCACCTTAGCATCGTCAAAAGCAATTTTACAAGATATCGTATTAGTAGTACCTGCTGCTGTTGTTATACAATTTGTATATAGTGGCCAAAACCCCGCAGATTGATGAATGGTTAATGTATATGATGAACCTGCGATTGTACTACCATCACCAAATACAGTTATCGCCCTACAAGAAGCATCTGCTGTTAAAGTTATTGTTATACCTGCACCAATGCTAACATTATCTCCAGAACCAGGAACACC
>CAZELC010000460.1:420-1957 GCA_964512865.1 uncultured Bacteroidales bacterium | reverse complement strand
ATAAATTTCTTTGTAAGACAATCTGTTTCTGAGAAATATTCAATAATAACCGAACAACTCCAAAATGCCCGCAATAATGCTGGAAAGGAGAACAACGCCGAACAACAAAAAAGAGTTTTATTCAAGGATTTTGATAAAAACATCTCGCAGAAATATAGTTGGTTATGCGACAAAATAGCCTCTGACATTCCCGGGCAAATTCTCTTATTCAATCTCTCTGTTCAAAAGCAGATAAAATCGCCAGAGAATAACAAACCACCCGAATTGCAGAAGGGCATAATCAACATTGGAGGGACAAGCCACGACCCTTCTGAGGTATCTGCATTTATGTCAATTCTGCAAAAAGAGCCTTTCACAAAAGAAATCACACTGCTCTCTGTGAAGCAGGATAAAGATCACAGCCTGTTCAATTTTATCATAGAGATAAAAATATGAAAACAATACAAACATATAAAGGTCAATTATATCTGCTTGTTTTAACTGTTATTATGCCAGTGTTGATTCTTTGGTTGTCTGTAGGAAAGACAGTATCACTTTATGTCCGTAATGTGAATCAAACAAGCCTTTTAAGTGAGCTTACTACAAATACCTTAAGTATGGGTCAAATGTGCAAGGCACAAAAGATTTTCGGGCAATCATTGCCAAACTACATATTCCCGATTATTCTTAAAAACAACTGTATAATAGATAATTACACTCCTTTTATTACTCAAAATTCGGGAGAATTTACACTTCACACTAACTCGATAACAATAAAAGGAGATTTTATACAAATACTCAAAATCATCGAAGAGATAGAAAATAGAGAAAACTCACTCAAAATTATTTCTGTTGATTTCTCCATAACGGCTCAAACATTCTGGAATAAATCGCCTGAGCTTAAAACAAAAATACTTATACAACATATTGATAAACAATGAAATCGCGCAAGATTACATATTTTTTAACAGTAGTAGTATTAACCTTTTGGGGCTTAATATCATATAAATTATTCACAAGGTTAGATTCCCGCAAAACTGCCAGTGAAACGGTTGTAACTCGCGATACAGTTAATCAAAAGACGGAAAGAGAAACTCTGAAGCTAAACTACCCAGACCCTTTCTTAAAAGGTATTAAAAAAGTACAGAACGATTCAACAAAAATTAAGCGTAAAATTTTGAAAAAACAGAAGACGGAAGAAATTAATGTAGCATACCTCGGGAAAGTATATATAGGTGGTAATGTGTATTATATGCTGTCTGAGAATGATACTTGCCGAAATTTAAGAGCCGGCAGAAAAACCCCCTCAGGAGTAAAAATTTTAAAAGAAATAATGGATACCCTAGTTGTCGAAAAAAACAGATGTCAGTATCGATTATCAATAACAAAATGAAGAAAAATCTCTATATGAATGCAAGTGTTTTACCTACTGTGCTGGTCTTGGTCATTATTATGCTTTTAATGGTAATGGGAATCATCAACACATTAGGGAATTTCTCTCTGTTCCGATACAGAACATATTATAATAAAACACAAAGGTCATATATAGAATCAGGGT
>CAZELC010000460.1:0-410 GCA_964512865.1 uncultured Bacteroidales bacterium | reverse complement strand
CAGAAAAGCTTAATAGTGACAGTTCGTTTGTCCTTTTTGAAGAGAATAATTTATCTAAAATATACATAAACAGATATTTATGGGGTCTGTACGAAATAGCTACGATTTCTAACCACGACAAAACCATTTCCGAAACCAGAATGATTGGCTTAAAACCTGAGCAACCTCCATACACATTCTATTATTCAGGAAACAATGCCCCTGTATATTTAGCTGGAAACACTACGATTGAGGGTAATATAAAGATACCCATGTATGGCTATAAATACACTCAAATGCAATCCCGTTTTTTTTCAGGAAAGGAGATTGACCCTGGAAAGACAAGCACAAGTGAAATGGAGTTGCCGGCTCCCGGGAAAGAAATTAAAGTTTATTTAGACTCTCTCTTTAAGCTGAAACATACAATAGAA
>CAZELC010000459.1:0-1964 GCA_964512865.1 uncultured Bacteroidales bacterium | reverse complement strand
ATCCTGCTACTAATGGATTAATACCGGGAATCATTATAACCCCAGAAGAATGGAGATCAAAAAGGAATGAATTTAGGGCTCAGCAACCTTTAAATAATCAAATATCTACTACCAATCAAAATCAGGGGCATCTCAATAATATTGTAGTATTTATTAGGTTTTCAGAAGACAGTAATTATACTACCGGATTTTCAACTGTAGATAATATGTTTAATGACTCATCTGCTAATGCAAATTCGATGTATAATTATTTTAAGTCAACATCTTATAATAAATTATTTTTAACATCTACTTTTTATCCTTCTCCTTCAGGTAATACAATTTTATCATACCAAGATATATACCCTCGTTCCTATTATTTACCATATTCTTCAACAAATCCTAATGGGTATAATAACACGACAGAGGGTCCAGCACGTGAACAAGCTTTACTCCAAAGAGCTATAAACTATATTGCATCATCAGTACCTAGTTCTTTAAATTTGGATTACAATAATGATGGAAATATAGATAATATTTGTTTTGTTATTAAAGGTGATGTAGGTGATTGGGGAGAACTTTTATGGCCACACAAAGCGTCTTTATTTTATCAAAATATACTTATAAATTCCAAAAGAGTATCTGATTATAATTTTATGTTGGAGGGAAGCAGTGCATTGTTTTTAACAACTGTACTTTGTCATGAAATGCAACACACATTAGGATTCCCTGATTTTTATCATTATAATTATACTACTTATGATGCTGTTGGAACTTGGGATTTAATGTGCCAAGAAACATACATTCCCCAAAATTCAGTAGCTTATGCAAAGTATAAATATGGTCACTGGATTGACTCAATCCCTTTAATTACAAATGTCGGAACATATACATTAAATCCATTAGCAACATCATCTACAGGAAATGTATATAAAATTGCTTCTACTTTACCAGGACAATATTTTATACTTGAGTATAGATCAACTGGATCTCAATTTGACAGCAATTTACCGGGTAGTGGTTTGCTCATCTACAGAGTTAATAATTTTTATAATGGGAATGCTAATTGTGATGGCTCAACAGTATTTGATGAAATTTATATTTTCAGACCAAATGGAACAAATACGACAAATGGTTCACTTTCAACAGCATTTTTCAATTCTGCAGTAGGCAGAACAATGTTTAATGCATCTACAAATCCTAGACCATTTTTTACAAATGGATTATTTAGCACTTTAAATATTACTAACATTACAAATGCAGGTTCAACTATTTCTTTTACCTATAATGGGACGCAACCAACTATTATTCCAAGTCAAAATCATTTGACGTTAAGTGGTCATTTACCTTCCGGTGCCAGTGTTCAATCTTTATCAATTGCCGGTATAAATGTATCAGATTCCATTTCTATAAATTCTACAACTCCATTTTTAATTTCAAATAACAATTCCACATGGGGGACTTCTATAAAGTTACCTCAAGAAGGCGGTACTTTGTATGTAAAATATAATTCAACAGTTTTGGGATCCAATAATAGTACAATTACATTGATTAGTGGATCAATTCAACTAGCAACAATTAATGTGACTGGTATTATTACAGATATATCGAATCAAACCCCTATTGCCTCTTGGAGTTTTCCAACTCAAATTCAAATGCCAAATACACCAACTTCATTTGCTGCTGAAACTGGAAATGGAACTATTTATTTAGAAGGATCTTATGGCTCTTCTGTTTGGGCTCAAGCTACTCAACTAAACATGTATGCTGGGGTTACTACATCTGCTTTAACTTTAGTGGATAGTGCGGCAAATGGCAAAAGTATGGTTTTTGCATTATCAATGAGCAACTTACAAAATCTTACTTTAAATTTTCAAAGTAGAGGAACTACCTCTGGATTTGCTACTCATGAATGGTCGTATAGTACTAATGGAACAAATTTCACTACTTTTCCAACTACCAATACTGGATCACAAGTAACTACA
>CAZELC010000458.1:0-1965 GCA_964512865.1 uncultured Bacteroidales bacterium | reverse complement strand
ATTGCGATATTTGCCGTAATCAGACTTTTTGTGGCATTAATCAGATTTTTTCTTTACGGATTGCTGATTATAATGATATTCGTCATGATTGTCGGTCAGATAACCGGAAAATATGGTTTTACAAAAGTGTATTCAGATTATGTTGATTTAATATCATTTGTGGGCACCAATCCTGTTAAGATACCATTTCTTGCAAGTAATAAAACTACAATAAAAGATGCTGATAAAATTCTCGCTGCAATTGATTACAGAAATCCGGCAGTTCGTGATTTTGCCGTTTCGGCTTCTCTTGAATACTTTGCTAAAGCTAAATATGATGATAAGTTCAGAAATGTTGTAAAGTATTTCTCGGTTTTTAAGACTCTCAGCAAATGGCAATATGTGAATGATCCGAAAGGAGAGGATTATTTTGCTAAAGCTAGTGAATCAGTAAAGCTTATGTCGGGTGATTGTGATGATTATGCGATTCTGATGGCAGCATGCATTAAGGCAATTGGTGGAGAAGTAAGACTGGTTAGAACTCTCACACATCTTTACCCGGAGGTTAAAGTTTGTAATAAGGATGATTTTCCGGCAATAATTGTTTTAATTAAGCGACAATTTTTTTATAAAGAATCTCTTGGCGGAAGGATATATTTCCATTCTGATGAATTTGAAAATATCTGGCTGAATTTTGATTATACCGAAATTTATCCCGGTGGAAAATTTATGAGTGAAGAAATAATAGGAATATTGGAAATACTATAACTTCTTATTCATTTGCATCAAAAAGCGACTTATATTTAAGCTGTGATTTAATTTCCTCAATACTTATAACTGAATGGCATTTTATCGAAACTTCTTCGCCGGGAAATAAATCGAAATAATTATCACTGAATTTAGCTTCGAAGGTTTCAAGATATAAATGAATATTTTTTGCCAGAAAATTTGATTTTAGTCTTATTGTGTAATTACCCGGGCTGTCAGCGCTGACATTTATTTTTATATCAGGTTTTTTTAACAGAAGTTTTTTTGGCAATTCAAAATAAAAAACATTTGTATATATATCTGTATTCTGACTAATAAATTGCGCTTTAAAATATACCTGATTTGAAAGATTTGAATTTCTCAGAACATCAGTAATGCAAATGTCAAAATATTTACCTGAAGAATTTTCTTTTACAATTATTGTTGTGTCCTTTTTCCACAGTTTTTTCCCGCTAAAGTCATTCATCTGAAGTTTAAGATTTCCGGCTGTTTCTGTAAGTCTGTCGCTTGTAATATAAACTCTTAATCTCTCATTTGATTCATCAATGGTAACCAAAATATCTCTGTAAGCATTTTTTACAAAATACTGTAATGCTTTCCATCTGCCTGAATAATCTCTTCCTGACCATGAAATAACCGGCCAACAGTCGTTGAATTGCCAATAAAGACTTCCCATGCAATAAGGTTTGCTTTTTCTCTGAGATTCAATTGCAGTTTTGATTCCATATCCTTGTAAAAGCTGACTAATATAATTGTAATCCTCAAACTTTTTCGGAACATTATATTCAGATTCCATATATCTTCTGATTGTTTCGAAACCTTTAGGGTGCTTTTCATGATTATTAATAATTGCAGAATCGGGCGAATTATAATCGTAACCAAACTCTTTAAAAGTTTTAATATCAGGATATCCCTGAAATCCAAATTCACTGGCAAATCTGCCAACTTTCTTTTTATAAACATCAAATGGTTCCATTCCCCACCAAACTCCCCAATAATGGCTGTCACCACTTAAAAGACTTTCTTTATGTCCCCATCCGATTGACGGTGATGATTGCCAATATGGCCGTAAATTGTCATACTTATTAATTATTTCAGGAATTAGCTTCTGAAAAGTTAAAATATAATCTTTCCATATTTTGAGAGAATCTTTAGCTGAATATTTATATTGTTTCTGCCATCCCCAGTTTTTCCAGCCTTCATCAATTTCATTATTTC
>CAZELC010000457.1:0-1967 GCA_964512865.1 uncultured Bacteroidales bacterium | reverse complement strand
TCTCAGATGACAATTTTGAGTATGATTTATTCTCAGGATTTACATTGTCAAGAAAGTTCCCTGAATTTAATATTTTGAAAATCAGTTTGTCACCTTCAACCCCGTATTTTCCAAGCAGAGTTGAAAGATTTTCCATTGAAGGTGTTTCTATTGGTTGATAACCGTAAATTTTAAAAACAGTCCTGATTGTGTCAAAAATAAAATTCCTTCTTAACATTTCAGAAGGAGAAAAATCGCGTGTTCCTTTTGGTATGCTTATATTTGAAGCCATATTATTAATATGCGTAGCTATGTTTTAATAAATCGGTGAAAATATTTGGGTAATTTGTTATAACTCCGTCAACCTGTAGTTTAATCATTTGTTTCATGATTTCAGGATCATTTACAGTCCACACAAAAACTTTTTTTCCGGAATTATGTATTTTTTTTATAAGTCTGGATGTCACAAATTTGTAGTTGATATTAATTCCTTCGGCTAATTTAAACCTTTTGGGAGAAGTCATAGTGATTCCGGAATCAAAATACACAGGAAGAATCATCAACTTGGCGGCAAATATTTTAAAAACTTCTATTTTTGGATCGGCAAATCTTATAGTTTTTATTGATTTAGTGCTGAAAGACTGAACAATACACCAGTCATAGGCATTATATAATTTAATAAGATCTGCAACTTTTTTCTCAATACCTTTATTTTTGCTACCGTTAGGTTTAATTTCGATAAGTAATTTACACTGACCGTTAACTAATTTTATAACTTCTTCAAGCGATGGAATTTTTTCGCCCTTGTATTTTTTTGAGTATTTAACTCCAGCATCAAATGATGCAAGTTCAGTGAAGGTATATTTGCTTATTTGCCCTTTTCCTGTGCTTGTTCTGTTTAAAGTATTATCATGGAAAAGTACCGGTATAGAATCTTTTGTGAGATGAACATCAATTTCAATAATATCAACACCAAGTTCAAGCGCCTTTCTAACAGCCGAAATAGTGTTTTCGGGAGCAACTGATGAAAAGCCTCTGTGAGCTATTACTGAAATTTTTTTTTCGGTGTTTTCCTGAGCCATAAGCGGAGAAATTATTGAAAATAAAATAATTAAATTAAAAAGTTTGTACATAACCGGAAAATCTCAAATAAACATAATGCAATTTGCAAGTTAATTAAATTATATTTTTTTAAAACTGTCGAGCCATTTTTTTGTATCAATATGTTCAAATTCCTGTAATCTGTTAATCAGAGTTTCGATATTATCATCAATTATAAAAAGATTTTTATGTTCTTTTTTTATAAAGCCTTCATTCACTGAGTTATCTATCAATAAAAGAAGAGGATTAAAATATCCTTTAATATTTAACAAACCGATAGGTTTTCGGATGATATTCAACTGGTTAAGTGTCAACATTTCAAATAGTTCATCCAAGGTGCCATAACCGCCCGGCATTATTATAAAGGCGTCAGAAAGCTTTTCCATCAACAACTTACGTTCACTCATAGTTTCAACTATATGCATCTTAGTCAAACCTTTATGAGCAACTTCAACGTCAATAAGTTTCTGTGTTATGACTCCTATAACTTCCCCGTTTTCTTCAAGACATGCATCAGCCATAGCGCCCATCAAGCCGATATTTCCACCACCATAAACTAAAGATATGTTTTTTTTAGCAAGAATTTTTCCCAGCATTAATGCGTTTTCTTTGAAAATTTTGTCAAAACCACTGTTAGACCCGCAAAACACACAAATACTGTTCATGGTGATATTTTATTCATGACAAATATAAGCATTATTCTTTTCAGAAAGGGTTTTGATTTTATTAAAGTTACAGTTGTTGAATTTAGATTTATATTTGCAGATATTTTACATTAATGGATTATAATTATCATACGTTAAATAACGGTATAAAACTTATTCATAAAAGTACTTCATCATGTGTTGCACATCTTGGAGTGATTATTAATACAGGCTCGCGTGATG
>CAZELC010000456.1:0-1969 GCA_964512865.1 uncultured Bacteroidales bacterium | reverse complement strand
GGTTATTTTTACAGGTATATTACAGGACGGGACCGAGTATAAAAACATTAATGTTCTTAACAGTGCTGATTTTAAAAGAGTAACAGAGCGTGACGATACAATAATAGGGGAAGTAATTCTTTCAAAGGCGACTGGAAAGCCTATTGTAGTTGTGTATACACCTATCAAATCGAATGAAAATACAGTTGGTTATTTTGGAGCTGTCTTAAAATTTGATTATTTCGTCAAACTTATATCTGAAAGAAGAATAGGCCGGACTGGCTATTCATACATGACCAATGAAAGAGGAATTTTTGTAAGCCATCCAAATAATGAAAATATATTAAAAATTGATGCCAGTAAAATACCAGAAATGTCTGAACTCACTAAAAATATGATGAACGGTAAAGTCGGTGTTGATACCTATGTGTTTCAGGGAATTAGTAAGGTCGCAGGATTTGCCCCTGTTGGAATTAATAACTGGTCAATAGCAACATGCCAGGAAAGTGATGAATTTCTTGATAAAGCACATTCTATTAAAAATATAACTATAATATCAATAAGTTGTGCAATTATATTTGCTATTGTTGTTTTATTGAATGCTTCAAGGTCAATAACAAAACCAATAAATGATGCAATGTTAGGCTTAAAAGATATCGCAAGCGGTGAAGGTGATCTTAGAAAAAGACTGGAAAAAAGTACTAATGATGAAATTGGGGACCTTATTATCTGGTTCAATAAGTTTATTATTAAATTGCAACATATTATTGGAGAGATTCTGGATGGTATCTTAAAATCAACAAAATCAGCTGAAGATTTATCTGAGCTATCCTCTGAGATGTCAGATCAGATTTATTCTGCAACTAATAAGGCAAAATCTGTTGCATTGGCCACAGATGAAATCAGCAATAATATGTCCGCAATTGCAGCTTCCATGCATCAGTCGGCATCTAATACAAATATGCTTGCAGCAGCTACAGAAGAAATGTCTTCAACTATTAATGAAATAGCTATAAATGCTCAAAAAGCAAGAAATTCATCTGATTCAGCTGCTCAAAAAGCAATAAATGCCTCAGTAAATATTAATGAATTAGGAAAAGCTGCCAGAAATATAAATACTGTTATTGATTCAATAACAGATATATCGGAACAGGTAAACCTGCTCGCCCTGAATGCAACGATAGAAGCAGCCAGAGCTGGCGATGCCGGAAAAGGATTTGCCGTTGTAGCAAACGAGATTAAGGAACTCGCAAATCAAACTGCAAGGGCTACAATAAATATAAAAGATAGTATTCAATCCATTAACAATACAACCATGCTTACTGTTAAGCAAATTACAGATATAGTCAATGTATTTAATGAAGTAAATTTTGTCATTTCAAATATATCAAACTCAGTTGATCAACAGCTAATTTCCTCAAAAGATATTG
Source organism: uncultured Bacteroidales bacterium (assembly GCA_964512865.1). Taxonomy (GTDB): domain Bacteria; phylum Bacteroidota; class Bacteroidia; order Bacteroidales; family CAIWKO01; genus CAZELC01. The sequence goes on along the minus strand of CAZELC010000456.1, from coordinate 560 downwards.
CAGCCAATGTTGCACAGGTCTCTGTTGGTGTTCAGGAAGTCAATCAGAGCATAAATAACAGCTCGGATGTCTTGTCTGTGATTTCCAGAGACATAACAGAAATCAGTGAGTCTATGAATAATCTGTCAAGCAGGAGCAAGCACGTAAGTGATAATTCAAAATTACTTTGTAACCTGTCATCAAATATAAATTCCATGATTAATCAGTTTAAAGTTTAGCAATCTATTAATTACCAGAATCTCAAAAAATGTATTCTGGTTTTTACATATATAATTAGCTTTTCGCTGCAGTCTGTAACTATTAACATGATATTGCCTGGTTGGGAAAAATGAATTTTATTGATATATCCTTGAAGCATAAATTGTTACTTTATTACATTTTGCTCTTGCTGGTAATCAGCATGGCAGGAGGAATAACGGCTGACAGAATTAGTAATAAAGTAATATTTGATGATAATTATTCTTCTGATTTAGCTTTATTCGATAATTCATTCAATTTCAGAAATACTGCAGACAATAGCTTGAATAACTTGTATTTCGTTTCACATAATGAAGATCTAT
>CAZELC010000455.1:0-1995 GCA_964512865.1 uncultured Bacteroidales bacterium | reverse complement strand
TTAATAATTAAAAAAGTAAAATGAACCGAAATGAATTCATATAAATTATTTAATTAAAACGGTTTTTAACAGAAAATTTTGATTTCTAATATATTTTTTTTATAAATTTATATGTTTTTTACAAAAAATATTTAATTTTGTCATCATAATATCGAAATATACATATACTTTTATTCACCAAATCACAAAATAATTAATAACTAAAAACAAAAAGCTATGAAAAAAAAATTATCTATTTTAACTTTGATTCCATTGGTTCTAGCTATACTGTTTGCACAGAACCTTTGGGGACAACAAAAGTCACAAAGAATGGTCTTACTTGAACAGTTTACTAATACTGGCTGATCGGGCTGCCCAAGTGCTGATGCAAGCATTACGACCTTACATACTAATAATGCAACTAAAATGGCATTGATCTATTATCATGTTGATTGGCCAGGAGATGATCCGATGAATCAGGACAATCCAACCGAAGTAAATACTCAAGCAACTTTATATGGAGTTAACGATCCTAATACTGGTGGTGTACCTTGGTCACAACTGGATGGTGTACATTCGTCTTCAACACCCACACAAACTAATATTAATACAAATTATGCTGTAGCCTCTCCATTTACTATATCTATGATACATGAAGTAAGCAGTGGGGTTATTGCAGTTAAAATGGTAATTAAAAAAACTGCTGCTACCACAGGTACATATGCTGCAAAGATTGCTGTCATCGAAGAAAATATGAACTACCAAGGCACTTATGGTACTGCTGATCATATTAATGTATTTAAAAAATTCCTGTCTGACCCCAATGGTATGACTATGCCTACAATGGCCGTAGGGGATTCGGTAGTTTATATCAAAACTTGGACTTATGCAAATGTTGATAATTCAGCAAATTTAGCTGCTGTTGGATACATACAAGATGCCTCATCTAAGGCTGTACAACAAGCTGGTATGAGTACAGCAGGTGCAATACCTGCAAGTGCTGATTTTGCTGCTTCCATGACAAAGCTTGCATGTGTTTCATCACAAATTTCTTTTTCTGATCAATCTTATAAAGCAACTTCTTGGCTTTGGGATTTTGGTGATGGTTCAACTTCTACATTACAGAACCCAACACATACATATAGTGCAAGTGGTAATTACACAGTGACTCTAAAAATTAATAACAACTCTGCATACACCACAACAAAAACTAATTTTATTTCCGTTACTGTTCCTACTGCTCCTTCTACTACTGGAGGAAGTGGAAATGTAGGTTCTACAGTAACTTTATCTGCTAGTGGTTCGGGTGTGCTAAAATGGTATACTGCTCAAACAGGAGGAACAGCAATTGCTAAAGGAAATTCATATACTACTCCTCCTCTTTCCACAACTACCAACTACTATGTTGAAGATGTTATCGGAAATGCAGTACAATCAGTTGGGATGACAGCAAAAGGTACAGCAGGTGGTTATTATACTGCAGCTGCAAGACAGGGATTAACATTTGATACATATACTCCAGTAACTATTAAATCGGTTACTGTTTATGAACAAACCGCCGGAACAAGAACCATCTGGTTAAGAAATAGCAACGGAACTTACCTGGATTCAGTAAAAACAAGCGTTTCAACAGGAACACAATCCGTTACTTTAAATTTCCACGTTCCCGCTGGAACAGGTTATGTTTTAGGAGCAGGTGTTTCTAATTATTTCTGGAGAGAAACTTCGGGACCAGCTTATCCTTATACATTAGCTAATGTTTTATCCGTAACGGGTAGTACTGCTGGATCCTCTTACTACTACTACTTTTATAACTGGCAGGTACAATCCGATTCATGTATAAGCCCTAGAGCTATTGTTACAGCTGATATTTTAACCGGAATAGAAGATTATTCAAAGAATATCATTACTGTATATCCAAATCCAAATAATGGTAGCTTTACTGTAAGTATTGATAATCCCGAAAAATATAATGAACTTTCGATTAGCAACGTGGGCAAGTCGATGCTGGGCGAG
>CAZELC010000454.1:0-2014 GCA_964512865.1 uncultured Bacteroidales bacterium | reverse complement strand
GGGTTTACAAATTTACCGGTATTTACGTTTATTGATTTCACATAACCAGTAATTGGTGAAACTATATGAACATAACTTATAATTTTATTTTCTGAAAGAGCAGATTTACTAAATCCAACCATTGTAAGTTTTTGTTCAATAGCATTAACTTTTGCCTTTATTGATTTATATTCTGAACTTACCAGTTGAAAGTTCTTTGCGGATGAAGCATTCTGAGTATAAAGTTCTTTTTGCCTGTTGTAATCAGCTTCAGTGTATTCTAATTTGCTGAGATTTTCGAAATAATCCTGCTGGAGTTGAATAAATTCAGGGTTTTCAACTGTTGCAAGCACTTGACCTTTTTTTACAGCCTTGCCGGGAATAATATTTATACTTTTAATAAATCCACCGAGTGGAAGGCAGATTGAAACAAGATTTTGCGGTGGAACATTTATTATCCCATTGACAGAAAGATCACTTCCTAAATTCATATTCCTTATGGAATCAAATTGAATGTCGCCCATTTTTACCTGGTCGGCATTTAATTCTACTATATCAGGAGGCAGAACCTCATGTGATTCTTCTGCATGATCATGTTCTTCCTGCTTTTGTTTATTTTGGCACGAGATAATCGAAATAATTAAAAATACTGTCTGTAAAATGATTATGAGCTTTTTCATATATTAATTTTTATTTTTATAGTTATTATTAATTCCAATTAAAGCTTCAATTTCAAGTGTTATCTGGTTATAGTTATTAATTGCTTCCAGATAGTCTGTTTTTATCGAAACTGCAATATTTATACTTTGAATATAATCCATAAAGTCAATATTCCCTGACTTATAGTTTAAATCAGCCTGTTTTAAAATTGTCTCAGCCTGAATAAGCGCACCTTTTTCATAGTAATCCAAAGTGTTTCTGGTTTTTAGCAATTCCTGAAGTCTTATGTTGAGTTCGCTGTTCATACAGCTTAAAGCATAATTATATGTTTCTTCAGCTATCTTTTCATTAATTTTTGAAGCTTTGACCTTGGCTGTTTGTGGGTAGAAAAATAAGGGAAATGTTATCCCTGCCTGAAAACCTGAAAACCGGTCTTTTTGAGTATAAATATTAACACCTTCATTACTTACCAGTGAATGATTAAAATATCCAATTGACAAATCAGGGGCAAGCTTTGATTTTTCTACTTTTGTTTCATATTTTGCAATTTCGCAAAGTTGTCTGTAATACTGAGCATTAGGACTGTTTGCTATTTGACTGCTGTCGATGGATGAAGTGAAATCAATTTTTGTTATAATTGAATCCGAAATTCTAAAATTCCCATTTTCGGAAATTGCGTTTTTCAGTTTCAGATAATAAATTTCAATATCTGCATTTATCTCTTTAAGTTTGTTTTTCACTTCTATTGACTGCGATTCCGCGGTTATCTTTTCAAGATTATTTGCATCACCTGTTTTTGATTTTATTCCTGCAACTTTTGCAAAATCCGAAAAAAGACTATCCTGATAGATAAGAAGCTTCTTTTTCGAATATAGATATACAATCTGATAATAAACTGATTTTATCTGCTTTGTTAATTCGTTTTCAGAAACTACTAAATGGTTCTTAACATTTTTTAAATTGGCATTTTCGAGATTACTTTTTGAAATATAGGCGCTCGGAAACTCAAAACCCTGATTAATACTGAGATTATCATCGTTATTGATACTGTTAATCTGTCCATATTGAAATTCTACTGTTGTTTTGTCAATGTCAATTGCTGAACGTTTTATCATTTTTTGTGATTCAACCTGCAGTCTTGCTGCTTTTAGCATACCATTATTCTGAGCTGCCCGGTTTATAAGTTGGTCGAGATTGTAATATTTTAAGTTGTTTTGCGCATAGCAACTATTTGAAGCAAAAACGGAAATTACAATTAAAGCTGTGAGAAAAGCCATAAGCTTTCTTTTCTTAAGGCTAAACCTGAACTTTTTCTTTCCTGAAAATAAAATATAAAGTACCGAATCGCCGGGAATATGATTCACAACTGGCACAA
>CAZELC010000453.1:0-2020 GCA_964512865.1 uncultured Bacteroidales bacterium | reverse complement strand
TTTACAACTTAATTTGTTTGGCTAAATTTTAGTCGGACAGCAATGATTATTTATAATAAAAAACAAAAAAATAATTACCTTGTTGAAACGAGTTGATAAATGATGGATTTTAAAGATAAATGTTAAGAGTATTGTTATGAAATACTTTGAAGTTTCTCATTTCTATAAATAAAAAAAGCCGCAACAAAAAATTCTGTTACGGCTTTTAAATTAAACACAAAGCAACTATTGTATAATTATGCGTGAAGCATTATTAATGGTTTCATTAGATAAACGAATAAAATAAATTCCTTTTGGAGTTCCTTCCAAATCAATAATAGTTTTAGAATTATTTATAATGCCTGATTTTATAATATTCCCTAATAAATCATAAACAGAATAATTGATAGTGCTATTAAAATTCAATGCATCAATTATAAATGTTCCATTTGATGGATTAGGATAAATCACAAAACCGGAATTACTGGAATTTTCTGATATGCCATTTCCTTCAACTGTAATTGATACAGTGAATGTATCCGTGCCACAAACATTTTCTGTAATCAATGTTACGGTATATGTTCCTGATGCAGCATAAGTGTGAGTAGGGTTTACAAGTTGTGAAGTAGCACCATCGCCAAAATTCCAGTAACTAGAATCACTGTTAGTAGAAGCATTGGTAAAAGAAACATTCAGGAAGTTTGCTGTATTTGTAAACGAAGCTATTGGTGGATTGTTTACTACTTCTACTTCTACAGAGTCGGAAGGAGTAGAGCAAATACTATCTGTAGCTAATACGGTATAGAAGCCTTCTGTATTAACAGAAATCGATTGAGTAGTTTGACCTCCGGGAGACCATAAGTATGAATCGGCTTGCTGGCATGTAAGTGTTATTGATTCGCCATCACATATTTTTACAATTCCTGATGGTGTTACTGTTGGCGCCGGTAAATGTATTGTCGCAACTGATGGTACTCTGTTGCTTGCACAATTTCCACCTACAATTTCCCAATCATAAAAATAATAATATGCTGTTGCGATTTGTGAGTTTGAACCGGTTATTGAAACGATATCCTGTAGTGTATATGGATATACTGCTCCATTCTGATTTCTGAATAACCCGTTAGAAGTACATGCTATAAGCCTGTAGCCTGTACCTGCCGGAACAGGAAAATGAATATATACTCTGCTTTGCCCTGCGGGAATCAAAATAGCGGTATCCTGTAATATTGTTCCGCTTGAATTAGCTAATGAGATAGTTCGTGTAAAACTGGAATCTGAAAAAACCAGCACTGATGCAATTTCAATATCATTAGAACAATCGAATACAAGATATCTTTGAGTAGTGCTGTATGAATAGGAACCATTACCCATACTATTGTCTGCAGGACCTACATGTAGCGATGGAGCAGCAACAACATCCTGAACATAGAAAGTAGTTGTGTTATCAAGATAAGGAGTAACAAAAGTATTGCCTACATAAACTAAATTTCCGCCAATTGGTGCATCGAACCAGCTTAATGATGAACTGCCGCTTGCAGTTAATGTTACAGAACCCGGGCTGCATCTCCATGCTGAAGTAGCTGTGGGATCAACAGGTTTGTCAACAGTTACACACATTGTTTTTGTAAGAGTATCGTAGCCTAAAGTATTTCCTGTTATAAGCTGAACATCATATGTTCCATCATTAACATACAAATGTGTTGGATTTTGTAATGTAGAAGTGTCGCCGTCGCCAAATTTCCATAACCATGTTAATGGACCGTTAGTAGTTAAATCCAAAAATTTAACTTCTCCTGTACATGAAATAGTATCATTTTGGAAATTTGCTTCAGGTGGAGTAGTAGGATAATGGCATTGCCACTGGCATATAAATCCAATATCGTTTAATTGCACATCTGAAGTTTGAACAATTGTAATTGCTCCATATGTTGAAGTTATTGTTCCTCCATTCGGTAATGTATTTCCAGTATAGCTACCTATAAGAGCAATGTGTTCGTTCCTGTCCTTATTGTTTCGCAAAAAAACATATGGCCGATTC
>CAZELC010000452.1:0-2020 GCA_964512865.1 uncultured Bacteroidales bacterium | reverse complement strand
AATGTATTCCATCCCATTTTCCAATGTTTTCTCCTGGATTATTTGGATTCACACTTTTTGAAAATCTACCGGATACAATTAGCTCGTTTTTAAATACCTCCATATTTCTAACATCAAGAATACTTCCCCAAATTCCATTACCAACGCTAACCCAATTATTACTATCCCATTTTACAATTCCTGAAATCGTTCCTATTGGTGTGTTTCTAAAATGCCCACAGACATACATTTCATTTTTAAATAATTGAACATCATTTACCCAGTTTAAGTTACCTGATATTCCTGAGAACAAAGGAAAGTCATAAACTGAAATCCAATTTGTTCCATTATATTTAGCAATGCTATTAACCGCAACCCCAGCAACACTATCAAACACACCGCAAACGAACAATTCATTATTTAATACCCTTAGCTTAAGTCCTAAACCTATACTTCCATCAGTTGTTTTGAGACCAGTGCCAACTTTATTCCAGGAGTTACCATCCCATTTAGCAAGTCCATTTACAAGTTTATTACCTGCATAGGTAAAACTTCCGGCAACATAAATATCATTATTGTATCGTGCGACACTCTGTACTTGAGGATAAAACCCAGCTGTAATCACAGGAGATGAACAGTCCCAATCAACCCCACAACCAAAAGTTGTCAAATTAGTTCCATTCCACCTACCGACTCCTGCCACTGTATCATTATTATACATTGAGAAAGCTCCTGCCAATAATAATTCATTGGTAATTGTGTCATTAGACAGGTTTAAAATATCATGGTTGAAATTTCCAATTGAAGACCAATTTTGTGCAGTAATTGGAATCGTCAAAAAAAATGATATTAAAATTCCATAACACCTTAATAAATCAATACTTAATAAATTTACCAACTTGACATTTTTCATCCCAACTAATTTTAACGATATAACAACCTTTTTCGAAATTGTTTGCATAAATTTCAATTTTATCTGTGCTATTAACTTCACCGGAGAGCAATACTTCACCTAGCATATTAAAAACTTGATAATTTCCATTTTTAATAAACGGAAATGTAATTGTAATATTATTTGTAATTGTTGGGTTTGGGTAAATGTGGAGTAAGGACTCATTGTTTTGAGGTTCTTGGATTCCAACTCCAATACTTGCAAGGTTAAACCTTGAAATAAAAGCCTCAAAATTATTGCCATTAGTCCCAGTTTTATAAACATACGCATTTGAATTACCTGTTTGATTTGCCCATGGGAACATATTGCTATTTGAGCCTTCTGGAAAACCACAACCAGTATAGCCTGTAATGTAGAGATATTTTGTGCTATGTGTTACGATAGCGCCACACCAATCAGAAAAATTAGGATAGTTATAGTAATAACTTGCTTCAATTGTGGCATCAGTACCAAAATAAGTTGCCCATATTAATTCATTATTATCATTAAAATTAAGAATGTATGTATCAGTAATATCGCTTAAAGTTCCAGCATCAAAATCTTGAAAGTATGCTCCATTTGGAGTAGATTGCTGAGTATATATACCTCTCACGCCAGTTCCCAACAAATAAATATTACTTAAATTATCCGATGTGATATCTATTGTTTTTCTTTCAGGGATCTGTGCGACTGATGGATCAAAAGCCCAAAGATTAGAATGCAGGGAGTATATATCAGTCCAGCCGGGATAAAGTGTCGACCATGTTAAATGATTGGTATTTTTATTAAATTTAGCAATATATAATTGATCTTCGGGGTAATAATTTGCATATCCATTATTTTCATCGCATATAGGAACTTGCGTATACAACTGGCTAGGGCTAATAGGTTCACATGAGGAAACCCCCTGTGAAACACCATTAGTGTAACCTGCTACATAAAAATTATTGTTATTAGATGTAACTGTCTGAAATTCATAAATGTTCCACATGTTTGTAGCCCAGGTTTCTTGCCCTGAGGTTGTGAATTTGCCTATGAATCCAATAGTTGGCTTATAATTGGGCCCTGCAACTTGGAAAAAATCATCAGTACCAGTAGAGTTACAAAGCG
>CAZELC010000451.1:0-2020 GCA_964512865.1 uncultured Bacteroidales bacterium | reverse complement strand
TGTCCACTTCCTGAAATTGCACCTGGGTCAGGCATACTTGAAGGATCCTGATTTGGTATAGTAACAACAGCACCATTAACTGTCATATAAACCGAAACAGTTCCGCCGAATCCGCCAAAGTTAGAAACTAAAAGTTTGTTGTATTCTGAAGAAGATTGTGTAACTGTAATAGTATATGTATAAGTTCCTGCATTTTTACCAGTAACAGTTTCGTTAACATCGTAAGTGCCGATTAATTTATCGCTTTTTACTTTTACGGTTCTGGTAACTTCAGCAGCAGCAACTAATGCTTTATTTTTTACATTGTATTTAACTGTATAAGCATCAACCTGATCAACATTTGGTAAACCAGTAACAACAACACTGCTTGTAATATCACCGTCAGTAGCATCTGTAGCTTTATAACCAGGATCAGTAAATACATCACCAAGGTTCATTGTAACTTCACCACCAGTTAAAGTGATTGTTGGAGTAGTAGCATCTTTTTTACAACCTGCAAAAATAGCCACCATTAAAGTCAAAGAGACTAATACAATTGATAACTTTTTCATAATAATTTTATTTTTAATTAATAATAAAATTTATTAAGTGCACAAATATAATTCATTTTGTTTAGAATTTTAAAAAATGAATAAATAATTTATTGCAAACACATTTTTTTCTAATTTTGAACCTGTTAATAAACAAAATTAGCTAATGGAAAATTTATCAATAATTGCATTTATCTTGCTTTTTATAATTTCAGCAGGGTGCGGGACAAATTCCAAAGAAAAGGCTCAAAAAGAAATGGCCATAACTGATTCCATTAACAAAGCAGCCAAGGAAAAGAAATTAGAAGACTCGATATTTCTTGTGGAGCAGGTAAAACAGGATTCGATTTTAAAAGTTTTATCATTAGAGGATTCGCTATCTAAGGTAAAAGCCAAAAACAACTCAAAAAAAACCACCATAAAAAAGCCTACAAACAAGCAAATTAATAAAAAAAGCATAAAACAAGCCGCAAAGAAGCCAATTTCAAAGAAAAAATAAAATTATTATCTAATTGATTTTTAGCGCATTGTTAATAAATGTTAAAAAATGTTAAAAAAAAATAAACATTTTTCTTTTATTTAAAAAAAGAATTTGTAATTTTGCCAAATAATAACCAAAATTTAAAATCTAAAGACAATGAAAAAATTATTAAGTTTATTAGTTATTGCCGGTTTAGCAGCAATGATCGCTTGCGGTCCATCAGCAGAAGAAAAAGCAGCAAAAGAAAAAGCAAAACAAGATTCAATTGCAAAAGCTGATTCAATTGCAAAAGCAACTGCAGAAGCAGAAGCTATAGCAAAAGCAAAAGAAGATTCAATTGCTAAAGCAAAAGCAAAAGAAGATTCAATAGCAAAAGCAGCTGAAGAAGCAAAAAACAAAAAAGGTGGAAAAGCTCCAAAAAAAACTGAGCCTAAAAAAACCACTGAACCTGTAAAAAATGCAAAACCAGGCGCAACTAAAAAAAGCTAAATAAAAAATTTAGTATATAAAAAAGGCTGACAAATGTCAGCCTTTTTTATTTGCTGCAAAGTTCCCTGAAGGTGTTCAACACGGTAAAGAGCTCAACCGAGGCATCATTAGGATAAACATAATGCATATCATCAATACAGCCATTGTATTCAATAATAAATAAGCTGTATTTTTCGCTGTTCATATCCGGAATCTTTCTTATTAATTTTTCAAGACTTTCTTTTTCATTTTTATAATCATTCAACCGTTTCTTATCTTCTTTGGTTTTAGGAATATAAATTATTTCTGAGGATTTGCCTTCTTTGACAATAGTCGATAAACTTTCAATTTTATACTTAGATGGCAGAAGATTTATTTCATTAAAATACCTTTTATTGGCTTCTATTGTTTCTAAAACTTTTTCCTGGCTCCATTTTGGTTCAAAAGCAATTTTAACGGTACTTTTAGTTTTATATCCTTTTTCAATAATTCTTTTATTTCTTATTTCTTTATCTTCTCTTGGATTATTGAGCCAGTTTTC
>CAZELC010000450.1:0-2029 GCA_964512865.1 uncultured Bacteroidales bacterium | reverse complement strand
CCTGCAAGGATTGCAGGACCTGTAAAAGCATCAGCCATAGGTGCATTTTTAAGTTCCGTAAGCTTATTTACCAGAGCATTCACATCTTTTGTCAATTGTTCATCAGAGGGAAGTTCTTCAGGTTTGAAAGCAAAATAAGTGCGGTATAATGGCAAATCCATTCCATCTTTTGCTTGTATTGAACCATTAACATAAATCCTTACATAAACTTCATTTTCAACTATTTTAGAGCCGTCAGTTGAGACAAAGTATCGCCTTTTTATTGTATAAGATGCCGAAACATTTGAAGAGAAAATATCAGGATCTTTGAGGAAAAAAGCGGAATATTTCCTGACTCTCTGTTCCCATTCTTTTATGTCAAATTTCAGATCCTCAACAGAGATTTCAGGTTCAGTATAGGTTACTGCTTTAACTTTTGTAAAATCCATTGCTTTGTCTTCGGCTTCAATCTTAACAGCCACATTTGCTTTTACTTTTGAGTATCTGTCGGCCGCTTTTTTATATTGTTTATCTGTTTCAAGCCATAGAATTTGCTTTACTGCATCATTACCGGCATCCATTACCATATCGGCACCTGCATCCAAATCGCCCATATAATCGCTGTAGTTATCGCGTAATTCATGAAAATTATCAAGATAATAATTGCCTATTCTGGTCTGAACCGTAAGAGTGCGTTTGACATTTTCTGATGAGGAAGTCAGATTGCCAAAAGCAGCAGAAACAGTAAATGATTTAATTTCTTCAATCCTATAACTTATATAATATGGCGGAGTTTCTTGAAGTTTAAGTATTGAATTATTCCTGCTAAGCTCTTCCGACATTATATCGAGAAGTTTGTCCTGAGATCTTAAATTCAACGTTGTGAAAATAAACAGTAATAATGTCAGGATAGTCTTAATTGTATGCTTCATCTAAATTAAATTAGGTAAAATGGAATCACAAATAATTAGTTCAAATCTCAAATCTAAAATCATAAATCCTAAATCATAAAGAGCGTATCTATAACTTTCAAAATATAAAAGTAAGCAGAATTTAAATATTTTCATCAATTTAGCTGTATTATCTAAAAAAGATTTATCTTTGCACTTCGTTTAAAAAAATCAATTCATTAATTTAAATTTTATTTTATGCCAACAAAGATCAGATTACAGCGTTATGGTAAAAAAGGTATGCCTTTTTATCATATTGTAATTGCGGATGGTCGTGCACCACGGGATGGAAAGTTCATTGAAAATATTGGCACTTACAACCCACTCACAAAGCCCGCAGACATTAAAATTAACATCGACAAGTCAATTGAATGGCTTCAGAATGGTGCTCAGCCAACTGATACTGTTAAAGCTATTTTGTCGTATAAAGGTGTTATGTATAAATATCATCTATTAAAAGGTTTAAGAAAAGGTGTTCTTACTGCTGAGCAAGTTGAGGCTAAATTTCAGGCCTGGGTTTCTGACAAAGAAGCAAAGATTATTGCAAAGGTTAAAGAAACTGAGCTTTCTGCTAAAGACAAAATGAAAAAACGCATTGAAGAAGAAGCTAAGGTAAAAGAAGCAAAAGCTGCTGCTATTGCTAAGAAACTTGCTAAAGAACTTGAAAAAGAAGCAAAAGCTGCTGCTGAAGAAACAGAAGAACCTGTAATAGAAACTGAAACTGAAACTCAGGCTGAAGAACCACAGGCTTAATATCTTTTTTAATCCGTTATCAGGAAAATGATTTATAAAGATTTTACCGGTATCGGATATATTAAAAAAACATTCGGTTATAAAGGTGAATTGCTTCTTAAAATAGAAGGTATCGATTACCCTGAAAATATTGAAAAATTGGAATCAGTTTTTTTCGAAACAGAAAATCAACTGGTTCCATTTTTTATTTCTGATATTTCCTACAGAGATGACAGCACTTTAGTGATTAAATTCGAAGATATTGACGACAATACAAAAGCTCAAAGATATTGCGGCTGCCGGCTCTTTCTTCATGAAAAAGATTCAGAATTGCTTCTGGATAAAAACAAACTTGAATTTCTTATAAC
>CAZELC010000449.1:0-2032 GCA_964512865.1 uncultured Bacteroidales bacterium | reverse complement strand
ATGCGAAATATTGATATCAAATGCAGGATCTTCGGTAATTGCAAGTGTATCATATTGTTCGCAACCTCTGTTATCGGTAACAATTAAGGTATATTCACCCACAACCGATAGATTGCGAATAGTATCGTCATTGGCTGTATATCCTGCAGGACCTGACCATAAATAAGTAAATTCAGGTGATCCGCCAGTTACGGTTGCAATAATACGTCCGTTACTTAACGCAGGATCTTTTGGTGTACTTGTTAAACAATAAATATTCTGAACATCTGATGTAACTAGTAATTCTTCGGGTGTAATAATTAAGGCTGTATCCTCAGCCAAACAACCGTTTGCATCCTGCACGAACACATAATACAATCCTTCGTTAAGATCATAGAACCCGCTATTTGCAGAATAAGTTGCGCTACTATCAATTGAATATTGATAAGCTCCGGTTCCTCCAGAGGCATCGATAATAATTGTACCCAGAGAATCAATGTTTACGCAATTTCGAATATGAGTAATATAAATTGAATCGATAATTAATTCGGTCGGTTGATTTAGAGTGATTACAGTATCAATCTGACATCCTGCTTCATCACTAATAAAAATTGTATCGGTTCCAGCATATTGATCAATAAATAAATTAGTTGTTTGTGTTACACCTCTGAATTCATAAGATAATGTTCCAGAACCTCCGCTTGCATACACCCTAACTAAACCAGTACTATCACCGTAGCAACCTGTAACATCAGTTATAAATAAAGAGTCTACAATTATAGGTGCGGCATAGGTAATATGTATTAATGAATCGAGCAGCTTTGTACAACCATTATCATCACGAACGGCCATTTGATAGAAACCTTCGGTTAATCCACTAAATGATGAGTCTGTAGCAAAAGCACCTCCATCGATGGAATAATAAAGCTCACCAACACCGCCGCTACCATAAACAATGATCTGTCCATCGGTTCCACCACCAACACAACTTAACAAATTAACTTTTACTGAATCGATGGAGACAGAATCAGGTTCATAAACTATTTCGGGTCCCCAAATTCTTTCGCATCCTACGCTATCTATAACCGCGATATAAAATGTATCGCCAGGCAGATTGATAAATAACCCACCATTATCAAAGTAAGTTGCTCCGCTATCAATTGAGTATTCAAGTGGTCCCTGACCTCCAATAGCAGTAATCTGAATTGTTCCGTCATTATCACCCCAACAGGTAACATCGGTGTGTGTAACACTAATATCAATTGAATCGGGTTGAGTAAGAACTATTGTAGTATCTTTAAAACAACCGCTTAAATCACGAATTATAACATCATAGCTACCGGCACCAAGATTTTCGAAAACATAACCACTGGCAAACCAATTTATGCTATCGATTGAATAGGACAGATTTCCTGTTCCTCCTGTAAACTGAAGCATAATTGCACCGGCAGAATCACCATAACAAGTAATATTTACAATAGAATCATTTGTGATAAAGATCTCATCGGGTTCGGAAACCACAACAGAATCAATAGCGATACAACCATGAGAATCGGTAATTCTCAAATAATAAGTACCTGCACACACTTCTACAGTATCGGTATTAGCAAAAACACTTGAAAAATCATCTGCAGTACTCCATTCAAAACTTATATAAGGAGGTAAGCCTCCGTGTCCGGTTGCTACAATAGCAGCATCGCAGGAGCCAAAGCAAGACGTTGTAATACCTGTTATTGAAGGAACTGCTTGAGTCATTTCAAATGCACCAGATCCATCCCATTCTATTATTGTAACATTTAATGAAGAATCGGCATATAAAACCTGTTCAAACTCCGCATTATTATTATAATCTCTGAAACTTATTGCCGCTTCTTCAATTAATCCATCTACATCTCCTACATTAAAATTATTTACCACTGCCACTCTCCATAATCCATTTGCGGGATCCTGACCATGAAGTTGTGCCCAGGAGCCTGAGAATTTATATTTCCCTGCGACTGGATTACATGCTGACATTGCAACAAGAGAAGTAGTATCTAATGGATCATTATAA
>CAZELC010000448.1:0-2038 GCA_964512865.1 uncultured Bacteroidales bacterium | reverse complement strand
CAAAGAAACCATCAGTTCTAGATAAATCTGACACTAAATCATTAAGTTGTTGTTTAAGGTCTTTGAAAGCATTTTCAAAATTTAATAGATTCTTTTTTTCATTAATTAATCTAGTTTTCTCATTTTGATTCAATTTTAGAAACTCTTTCTGTGAATCACTCTTCTCTTGGTATTCTTCATTTATAAGTGACAACTTTTTAGCATTATCTCTAAACGTTAATCTTTTGCCAATAATAGATTTATGAATCTCAGAGATGGTATTTTTCGCATCTTCTATAGATTTACAAACTGTAATTTGAGAATTTGGGAGTACTTTTAATAAAGCGGGCTTCCACTCATCACCTAGGTCGTCAATAAGTAGTATTTTATATGATTGTGTTGACTGGACCTTCTTAGCATCAGTAGTTTTGAAGAAATAACCATGTTTATAGTATAACTTTTTAAACCATAAAGGTTTATCGATGACCATTGCCGAGCCGGTGTTGTACTGCTTCTCAAACTGTTCAATAGCAAGTCTATTTCTGAATAAGTGTTCGCTTTTCTGCTCATCTTCTTCAGAATTAACAATATATTCATTTAGGAGAACTGCATCTTTAATAGGTTCAAGATTATCGAGGCAAATGCGTTTAATGGGTAACCTTTTACGATAAATTCCCGGAGAGAAAAGGAAGAAATTTCCTTTGTCTTTTTCCATATAATACTCAATATCCATCCAATGTAGCAGGATGATGGGGTTTTTATTGAGATTATGTAATTCGGGTGTAAATCGAATATGTTTTAGCAATTCAATACCCTGGTGATCATTTCTTATCCCATCTTTAAAAATAAGTTCCGCTAGAATAATTAAGACATCTGCTTCTATATGACACAATTTCTCAAGTGTATTTGCTAAGGTAAGATCTGATGTATTAACAAAAACATCATTAAGATTGTAATTTGGAATATTTATGTCAGATATCAGTATTGCTTTCATTAATAAATGTTATTGGATGCCAAAGTGGATAAGGTTTAGAGAGTAATCTTTGATGTATTGTTATCATCATTATTATGAAACTCTTTTGTAAGCATTTTATATTGGTCATCAGTTAGTTTATAATTTGGATCAATTGGTATATTATATCCTTTTTCACCAAGATAATTGACTATTGAATGAACGCTAATGTTAAATTCTTTTGCAACCTTATATAATCTAATTGTTTCCATAATTTAAATTGCAGGTGTTCTAATTAAGGATGCAATAACCAGGTCAGCTGCGTCAACAAAGTAACCAAGTGATGTTACTACAACTAAGAAAATGATGCTAAATTTGCTTAAATCTTTAATGTTTGTATTATTCATAGCATTACTTTTTAATAAAAACTACTAAGAATCAATATTGAAAATCCTTCTACATATTATACCAAAGATATAAAAATATTAAGTTTTCCCAAGTTTTCCCAAAACGATTTCAGGGGTAAAATACATTATCCCATTGAAAGAGGAGCAAAATTGCTTAAAATGCAGTATTCATGCAAGTATCATAAGGAGATGACAAGACAGATTTAAATATAAATAACTTTCATCCCTGAAATATAGCCCTTGAAGCAGGAGCTCCCATTAACATAAATTACCCCTTCACCTGGATAATTATTAATATGAACTTCTCCCTCTGAATCAGTATAAGAAGTTTCGGAGAAACCTCTAAGCATCCCGGAAAATCCTACGCTTACTTTTTGTCCTTTTGCAGGCTTGCCACTGCTTTTGTAAATAACTTTAACTGAGATCATAATGTTGTTTTTAATTGGTTATAACAAATTAAGTACAGCAATAGTTTTCCCTGGTTTTTCGATTATTAAATGATTTTATTTTATTTAATAGCACAATAGACCTCTTAGCCTTATGATCTGGCGTATCCACAAAATGGGCATATATAACAACCAAATTTAATTTCTAGTTTGCCTTTACAATCGGGACATTTTAGGTTCTCCGATTCTAATATCTCAGGAGGCAAATATCTTCTAATAATTCTCTTAACTCCAGCTTCCCAGCTATTAAGATT
>CAZELC010000447.1:0-2043 GCA_964512865.1 uncultured Bacteroidales bacterium | reverse complement strand
CAATATTATTTACCTCAAAAGTATTGCAATGGAATTGCAATCCTGTGTATGCAGGTATTGCAACAGATGCTGTAACAAGAGTCCTGTCAATAATACCAGTTGATCCATTTTTTAATTGTGCCTGTATGCCTGTTGAAAGATTATGAAAATAATTTTTGTCAATTATATTATTACTGGTGCCGGAATTTGTAACAAAACAACCTGTAGAATATGGAAATTCCGAATAGTACTCATTGTTTTGAACTTTATAGCCAGTGCATTCTTCAAGATACAAGCCGTATGCTTGATTATTATAAGCCTGGTAAGCAAAATTAATATTGTGCTTATTGTTTGTAACAACAGAATTGTCAGCGTTTCGAAGATAAATATCCCGCCAATTATGAGTAAATATGCAATTGTCAACAACAATATTATTTTCTAATTGAGTAGCATTACTTGATTTGATTCCGTATTTAAGGTTTGTGAATGTTGATAATATAAAATCAAAACATGGATTAGGATAAACTTGTAGCGAGTTGCAAAATCCCTTAACCTGAATTTTCGAATCAAAGCAAATAATACCATTTGGTCTGGCTATATCAGCATTTGTTTTTGAGTTAATAAAACGACATCCAAAGAACCGGATATTATTGACGCGAGTCAATAAAACAAATTCACTCGGGCAGAGAGATGGATGAAGATTGTTGTCAATCTCAAAAGTACAATTTTTGAAATATGACATATTGCCTACCGTTTGGTTTGTTGATGGGTCGAAATTTCTGTATGAAGTTATTTCAACAGATCTCTGGCAATTAATAAAATTGCTGTTGCTAGCAAGAATAATTCCACCAGAGCTATGAGCAACAATATTTCCATTATCATCTGTAGCTCTTGTTACAATACCGCAAACTGCATTTTCAATGGTTGAATTATTTAAAATAATTTTTGCCTGAGCACCCGATGCAAGTTGGCTCATATTCTGATTTCCCTGCACCTCAACGCCTGGCCATGTTTGATTAAGATCGCATTTATCAATAGCTCCCAGTGTACTGTTTTCAAGAATAAGAGTGGCCCCGGGTTCCAAAACCAATTTTGCATTTCGATTAAACCTGAGTTCAAAGTTTTTCAAAGTAAGTTTTTTCCCTGATGGAACACGAACATTATTTTCGATCATAACTTTTCCATCGTAAGAAGTAAATGGATTGTTATCAAATCCGGGTTCCCATGTCCAATCGGTATTCTGATCGAATTTGGCTGCACTTGGCCAATCATGAAAATATAGATGTGTTGAACAACATGAATTTGTAAGCGAATTATAATAATCATTATACATTTCCCCATCATTTTGATCGGGGAACACAAATGTTTTGGAATTGTGAGGGAAACAATTGCAATATTCACTTAAAAATGAAAAATAAATATTGCTAATTTGAGGAAATGCGTTTGGTACAAACACTACTGCATTCGGGGTGTCTGCGTTTTTTAAAACAGACACAAAAGTTGAACTGTCTAAATCATTATACCCAATATAATACAAATTATTATCATGCCCAAGTTCAATTTCGGAATATTGGTAGTATTCAGGATTGGTGTTGGTTAAATCACAAGAATAACGGTTAAGCAACAAATCGTAATAATACATAGCCTGTTGTCCGTAATAGGTGATATATATGAATTCACCGTTTGGTGAAAACTCAATCCCTTTTATCTCTTCTTTATGGATAGTATCATCTATACTAAAAACTTTTGGTACTTGTTCCCCAATCAGGTATTCCAGATTTAATAAATCATAATCTATTTTATATAAATATAATCTGCCCCAACTATGATTTTCATTATGGTTCCCTCTTGTTGAAGTAGCAATATAATAATTTTTCTCTCCAGCCTCGGTTTTTTCATAAACTTCCAATTCAGTATTATTGGACCAGGTTACATGGTCTTCACTAGCAAAGAACTCCCCATCAATTTTCTTTTCAAAAGTAATATTTCCTACCGAGGAAATTTGAAACAAATAAATGTTGTTAAAATAGTTTACAAACAAAATACGACTATTATTTTGTCGTG
>CAZELC010000446.1:0-2060 GCA_964512865.1 uncultured Bacteroidales bacterium | reverse complement strand
TTTCTTGGTAAATGCGGCGGACTAAAGAAAAACAACCAGCTTGGTGATTTAATACTTCCTATTGCTGCAATACGAGGCGAAGGAACTTCAAACGATTATTTCCCCATAGAAGTTCCTGCTATGCCATCATTCAACCTGCAGAAAGCAGTTTCAACAACTATCAGAAATCACGAAAAAGATTATTGGACAGGTACAGTTTATACAACCAACAGAAGAGTTTGGGAGCATGATGATGATTTTAAAGCACATCTTAAAAAGTTCAAATGTATGTGTATTGATATGGAAACTGCTACTATTTTTATTACCGGTTTTTATAATAAAATTCCAACAGGTGCATTATTACTTGTTACCGACCAGCCAATGTTTGCCGAAGGTGTAAAAACTGCCGAAAGCGATAAAATGGTAACCAGTAATTTTGTTGACGAACATATTAAAATTGGGATAGATTCGCTCAATGAGCTTATTAACAACGGTTTAACAGTGAAACATCTTAAGTTCTAAAAGAAAAATGTAATCGGAAACATGGTAATCAGTGATCAATTATTTGGTGACAAAATTTATAGTATCCTAAAATCAATAATTTACAAAATTTCTATTTTTATTATGAAATCTTTTATCAAATTTACCGCCTTTATCATTATGATAATACTCACAAATAATATCTTTGCCCAGACAGGATGTATCGAAGGTAACTGCAAGGATGGCACAGGAACTTATGTTTTGCCTAATGGTAATAAGTTCGAAGGAGAATGGAAAGGATACAAGCTAAACGGTAAAGCAACATGCACTTACGAAGCAGGAACTTGGAAAGGATGCAAATATGTAGGTGATCTCGTAAATAACAAGCTTGAAGGAAACGGAGTGTTTTATTATGCCAACGGCGACAAATACGAAGGCCAGTTCAAAAATAATATGCTTAATGGAATTGGAACTTTTACTTATGCAAATGGTGATATTTATGAAGGTGAATGGATAAATAATAAATGTTGCGGCAAAGGAACATTTCATTTTAACACCGGTGAGTATAAAGGCGGAGTTTATGTCGGGGAATGGAAAAACAGTAAAACCAACGGATATGGCGTTTACACAAATCCTGACGGCGAAAAATATGAAGGCAACTGGAAAGACAATTTTAAGGATGGAAAGGGCAAAATTAAATTTCCTAATGGAAGCACCTACGATGGCGACTGGAAAAACAATAAATTTAACGGGCAGGGAACCTTTACTTACGCCAACGGAAAAGTTGTAACCGGCAAATGGAAAGATAATAAGTTTGTTGAATAGTTATCCTGGAAAAGATGAACTTAGAAAAGGAGAATAGAGAACGGGAAAAAGGAGAACGGAAAATGGTAATGTTTTAATGCGATAATTTGAAGGTTTTTATTTAACTATCTGGCCAATTGACCATTTAACCATTTGACTATTTAACTATTTGACTATTTGACCATTTAACTTAATTGAACTTTCCCTAATTAACTCAATTAATCATCCACCCTTTTCCAATCAAAAAAGCCTTACAAACCGGACAAAAACCTTTTTCCTCATCGGTGCAGTTTTTCCCTTCAGCATCGCGCATAATACAATTTTTATCCGAACAATGTTCTAAACCTTGAGTGTGACCGAGTTCATGGATAGCAACCTTAAAAAATTGTTCTTTAATCTTTTTCCTGTTTAATCTGAAAGTAGAAGCAACGCAAGCTTTTCCGGGGCAATAGCTCAATCCCATTACGCCCCAATCAGAGATATCATCTTTGCAGGTGCTTATATCTTTGGAAGTAAGTCCAACCATCACTTCTCCACTTTTAGCCATATTTGTAAGATAAGTCAACAGTGAATCGGCCTTGTAACGTTTTCGTGGCTCATAGTATGCATTTTCAGGCAACGGAATTGGCTTATGCAATTTAACATAAGGAATTATCTCTTTGAATTTCAAATATATATAATTAGTAAGTGAATCGTCAATGCCATTAAATGGTTGTAAAACAACGATTAATGTATCACCGGCAATTGTATCATTATTTTTATCAGAAATCTGATTATTATGTACTGCCGTTCCTGAA
>CAZELC010000445.1:0-2064 GCA_964512865.1 uncultured Bacteroidales bacterium | reverse complement strand
ATGTATGGGAACATGCGTATTATCTTGATTATCAAAACAGGCGACCTGATTATATTGCTGCATTCTGGAATATTA
Source organism: uncultured Bacteroidales bacterium (assembly GCA_964512865.1). Taxonomy (GTDB): domain Bacteria; phylum Bacteroidota; class Bacteroidia; order Bacteroidales; family CAIWKO01; genus CAZELC01. The sequence goes on along the minus strand of CAZELC010000445.1, from coordinate 1,989 downwards.
TAAACTGGGAAGCAGTTGCCGGCAGAATATAGAAATATTTAAGTTTTCTTTATCCATCAGCTAAACAGAAGGATTGCAATAATAATATTCCCTGCTGCGTGATAGCCTTTGGCTTGTTAGGTGGCGGGGAGTTTAATCCGTAAAACCCACGGATTATATGGTTAAACCGTTTAGTTTGTAAGAAAGCAACCTGCTAACGCAATTATTAATTAATAATTTCCTGAAGCCCATTCGTAAGAATACAATCCTTCGAGCAGTCGTTTTTCTTTTTCTTCCGGGCTTAAATTATCATAAGCGTCTTTTTCCTTTTGGAACTTTGCTTGTTTCTCCTCTTCAATACGATTAATTTCACCATAGTATTTTTGAGCAGCCTCATCATGCAGATAATCAGTAGCTACGGCAGGAAAAAGTTCGAGCAACAATTCTTCTTTATAATTTTGAGCGAGTTTAACTCCTCCAAGTTCTTCAAGAACAGGATTGTCCTGCTTTTTATAGTTGGTTGTATCATAAGGAGTTTCTTCTCTGACACCAGCTATTTTCATTCTGAATTCGGGGTCAACTGGAAAAGGTGTTTTCCCGTATAATCCTTTAACAAGGTTTACAAATTGTATCGATTTATTGGTATAAAAAGGAACACCTTTGTTTTCGTCAATAACACAATTTACAGCTTGAACACCAACAATTTGACTTGTTGGGGTTACCAGAGGAGGACAACCGGCTGCAAGACGAACGGTTGGAATAATTTCAAGTGTTCTTGGCAGAAGCTTTTCAAGTTTTAATTGTTTTAATTGCGCAAGCATATTGGTATACATGCCTCCTGGAATTTCAGCGGCCTTTACATTTTCGTCTGGTTCTGGAAAGTTGAAATATCTTTCAATAGTTTGACAAACATTAACAAGATCTTCTTCCTTGTCGGATTTAGCAAAAGCTATAGCCATTTCAAAAAGATCATCAATATCTTTTGGTAATTTATAATTATTTATTTCGAATTCTCTTGGAAACATTTTATATGAGTCCAGATCTGCCATTTCTTCTCTGATGAGTTTAAGTTCTTTGTTAATTTTAACAACAGCATCAAGGTTTACTCCTGTTTCGATGTTCATTTTGTCGCAAAAAATCTGAATCAGCTCAAAAGAAGGAGCAGCCGGTCCGCCGGCAAAATTCATTATAGCAGTATCAACAATATCAACACCGTTAATAATTGCCATAAGTGCCGAACCAAGTCCATATCCGGGGGTACAATGCGTGTGGAAATCAATAGGAATTTTAATTTCATTTTTCATCATACTTACCATTCTTCCTGATTTTCCCGGAGGAATCAACCCGGCCATATCTTTTATAGTTATCATGTCAGCACCAAGAGCTTCTAACTCTTTGGCTTTCTGAACGAAATATTCTTTTGGGAAAATATTATTTGGCAATTTTCTTCCCTGAAGCCAGGCTTTGAAACGGTCTTTGTATGAAAAGTGAGGGTCAACAGTATAGCAAACAGTTGCGTCAGCTATGCCACCATTATCTTTAACATATTTTATGGAAGATTTAATATTATCAACATCGTTAAGCGCATCGAAAATTCTCATAATTCCAATTCCCGATTGAACAGATGTCCGAATAAAACCTTCGATAATTTCCTCAGGGTAAGGATTATACCCAAAAAGATTCCTTCCTCTTGAAAGGGCAGTGAGTTTAGATTTATCCCCAATTACTTCTTTAATTTTTTCAAGTCTTGTCCATGGGTTTTCTTTAAGATATCTCATTATAGAATCTGGAACTGCGCCTCCCCAAACCTCCATGGCGTAAAAATTAGCATCTACATAAAATGGTAATACCCTGTCTACTTGAGCCTGACTCATTCTGGTTGCAAAAAGTGACTGTTGTCCGTCTCTAAGAGTTACGTCCCTGATTAACAATTTCTTCTTCATAAAAAAAGTAAAAGGATTAAGTTAATTTTGTTAAAACTCAGTGTTTTTTGCAAAATTATACAAAATA
>CAZELC010000444.1:0-2079 GCA_964512865.1 uncultured Bacteroidales bacterium | reverse complement strand
TTATTCTATCTTACCCAGTTTTGATGTAAATTATGATGGTAAAAACCACACGACAAGCTTAGCCATCGATTTTAGCTTAGATGGACAGATAGGTTATATAATATTTTTGGCACACTTAAGCGGTACTACCTCATATTATCAATATTCTCCGGTATATTACAAAACTACAAACGGAGGTAATACTTGGATTGGACCATATTATGTCGACTTAAACTCTCTGCCAGAAATTACATCCTTTGTTCCTGCCGGATATTATCCGGATGCCGGATGGCAGGTAGATGTAGCTGTCGATTACAATAATCACCCTCACTTTTTCATTGGTGCTCATTATGGAGACGGGTTAAGCTACTCGATATTTCATCCTACAGTTTTATTTGATATTACAACCTACGATGACATCAATTTCATCGCAAACGAAATTTCCAGACCAAAAACTTGGCTTACTGAGTTTGTGGACACTTATAGTTATAACCAACTTCAAATCTGCACTACACCTGATAAAAAGAACATTTTTTTCAGCTGGGTTGAAACTGACACATTAGGAGGCAACTGGACAAATAATGCCCCTGATTTATTTGTTAGAGGGTATAATGCAGAGCTTAAATCGTTCAGCAATATTAAAAGTGTAACCAGATGTACTTCAATAAGTGGAGGAATTTATTTTCCGAAAATTTCAAAAACTGCTATTGTTTCAAATAATATAATTCAGATACCGGCAGTATATGCTACTTTTAGCACCCCACTTGACCCAAATTACAGAGTAGATTATAATTATATTAAAGGAATTAAATTTAATAAATGTGAATTATATCCCTTGCCAAACCCGGTTGTTTCACCTCCTACAAGTATTATTTGCCAGGGCGATTCGGCACTTTTAAACTCAACATCGACTACAGGTTGCAACGTTGCTTGGTTTAAAGATAATAACTTAATTTTAGGCGCAAATACTTACCAGTATTATGCAAAATCCACAGGACAATATAATACAAAAGAGACAAGCAGCTGTTATTCAAATATTTCATCAAACATTGTCAATGTAACCGTAAACCCTACCCCAACAACTCCAGTTGTTACTCAGATTGGAAATTATCTTCATTCAAGTGCAACAACAGGAAATCAATGGTATTTTAATAATGTTTTGCTACCATCCGAAACCGGGCAAAACTACACTCCTGCACAAAATGGAAATTACTTTGTAATAACAACTAGTTCCGATGGTTGTTCTTCTGATACATCAAATATTTTCAATTTTGTAATGACCGGAATTGAAAACCCGGCTAATAATTTTTCATATAAAGTTTATCCTAACCCTGTAAATAATGAACTCATTATTGAGGTTGAAGGGAATAAAGAGGAATTATCATTTGAACTTTACAATTCAATCGGAAAGCTTGTTTTAAAAAGCACTTTTGAGGATAAAGTAATTTTGCAGACTAACAATTTCCCCGCCGGTGTATATTTGTTAAAACTTTTCGATGAAACCTTTTTAGAATTAATTAAGGTAGTCAAGAAATAGTTTTGTAGTGTTTTATTTTATGTTTATTTTTAGAAAAAGATATAATCAATTAATCTTAAAATTATTAAATTTACTATTTAGCAATATTTTTATTTAGCAATTAATTATCACATAACCAAGTTTGACAATATGGCACACTTCAATTATTTGAAAAATCTGTTTTTTATTTTTATATTTTTTTGCATTACTGCTAATGCACAGGTATACATTCATGCAAACAGCAACAGGCCAAACTTGTCGGTTAATGCAGGAGCAAACAAATCTGTATGCTACGGCGATTCTGTGACAATAGGCAGCAATCCTACAGCATCCGGTGGAGTTGGAACATATATATATTCATGGATGCCTCCTACAGGGCTTGACAATTCAGTATCTGCAAATCCGGAGGCAAAACCATTATCAACTACAACTTACACTCTTACTGTTACTGATTCGCTTGGATGTCAATCTGTAAGCACAGTTGTTGTAACCGTCAAACCACTTCCAAACATAAATATTAATTCACCTTTTACCAGCATTAATCAGGGAAGTTCTGTTAATTTAAACGCTGGAGGCGGACAGAG
>CAZELC010000443.1:0-2097 GCA_964512865.1 uncultured Bacteroidales bacterium | reverse complement strand
GGCTCAACTTATGATCTTACAGGTTCACCGCTTTTATTTTATTACTCAAACTATGATTTGATTGATGTGCCTAAAGGAGCATTGGCAAATTATAAAGAAGAAATCATTAAAGATATAACAGATAAAAAAGATCTTTTCGCTCCTAAAAGTGAGTTTGAATCTACAGCGAAGTATGAAAAAAGAAAAGAAGAATGTGAGGTTTACAAAAAATCTGTATTAAAAAAGTATATTAACCTTTATAATGAAAAGAAGAAAAATAAACTTGCTGATTCGTATCATGAAGTTGTGTTAAAGATTGATAATATTAGCACATATAATGCTGATGACCAGAAATTTGAAGTCGAAATCCGTAATAATAAAATGGATTTATTTATGCCTCCTGATGAAGCAATTAAGTTTAAAGAAAATTATTCTGCCTCTGTGGTAAAAGGAGTTGAAAGGTTGAAAAATGATTTTTCAGGTTATGAAGTTATTAACGTAAAAGTATTTCACCCTGTTTATACAAATAAATACTATAAAGTCGGACCTCAGATTGATGCAACACAAGATTCAACTCTGCTGTCATTTACTGAAGATGCAAAGGGATTGCCTAAGCTGAGTTTTAATGCGAAATTTAAAGGACAGACAAATAATAATGATATTCATGCTCTTGAAACATGCTATATTGAGGTGATTGTTAAAAATTCAGGAAAAGGAGAAAGCGGTAAAATTACCGTTTTTCTTACCGAGAAAAATCAGGTTGAAGGAATAAAAACTGATGAGAAATCAAGGTCAATTGTAAGAATTAACCCCGGTGAGATTGATTCTGTAAGATTCTATATTTCTGCAGATAAGTATGTTATGGATAACAAATATATTTGCGAATTTAATATTGATGAAAGTCAAGGATTTTTCCCAAAAGATATTCAAAGTATTACAATTAATACTGTTGCCTTCCGTCCGCCGATGCTGAAAATGACAAGTAAGTTCTTTAAAGAGGATACAACTGACGTTCCCAACGGAAAAATTGATTTCGGAGAATTGATTCATGCATTTGTAACAGTAAAAAATACGGGAGAAGGTGTTGCAAATGATGTTAAAGTAAGCATTAACACAGGAAGTCCAGACATAATATTTTTAAAGAGTAAGTTGGCGCCTTCAACTGTTATCAATCTTGGTACAATGTTGCCCGGTGAAGAAAAAGAAGCTGCCTTTGATTTTTCGGTTACTGCAAGATATACCGGCGGAAATATACTCCCACTGAAAGTTGATATAAGCGAAAGCTACGGCAGCTATGGACAGATTTCAGCACTTGAATTTGAAATGGATAAGATTTATGCGATTGAAACAGAGGTTGACAACGTTACTGATATTCCTAAAGCCCAGATAATTAATAATAATGCTTATGCATTATTTATTGGAAATGAAAATTATGATTTTGAAGAGAAAGTTGATTATGCAATTAATGATGCAAAGATGTTTCGTTTATATGCAATAAATACTTTAGGTATTCCTGAAGCTCAGACAAAATTTGTCTATGATGCATCAGTTGGTACAATGAATAATGCCATTACATGGCTTGCTCTTCAGGCAAAGAAAAACCCTGCTGCTGAACTGATTTTTTATTATTCAGGACATGGAGCACCTGATACTTTGCATGATTCCTATCTTTTACCGGTAGATGTCAGTAGTTCCGACCTTGAGTTTGCATTAAAACTTGATGGTATTTATGATAAGCTATATCAGGCTAATGCCGCTAAGACCACAGTTTTTCTTGACGCATGTTTTTCGGGTGCTAACCTGAAAAAAGGAACCAAAGGCGGGATATTTAAAATTAAACCCAATAAGATTGCTATTAAAGGAAACCTTGTAATATTTTCATCCAGCTCAAGTGATGAAGTTTCAGAGGTTTACAGAGAAAAGAAACATGGATATTTCACGTATTTTCTGCTTAGTAAAATTAAAGAAACCAAAGGAGACATAACTTACAAAGAACTAAGCAATTATATTAATCAAAACGTATCTTCTAAATTAACTCTGAAAAATAAGAAGCAAACACCGCAAATTCAGATAAACAAAGAGATGGAAGACAAATTATTAAATCTTAAACTGAAATAA
>CAZELC010000442.1:0-2100 GCA_964512865.1 uncultured Bacteroidales bacterium | reverse complement strand
GATATGTTATTGTTAACTTTACTGACGCTCCCGGAAAAGTAACATACTGGTTAAGAGGCGCAAGCTTTTCAGGTGGAACATTTTCTGTTGAAGAATCTGTTACAGGTGCTTCTTATACTAACGTAAAAACTTACACAAGTTCTAACTTAAATCTTAATTCTATAACAAAAGATAGTGTTACACTTAACTCGGCAAGTCGCTATCTTAGACTTATTTATACTAATAAATCAGCAGGAAATGTTTGCGTTGATGATATATCAATTTTTAAGAAAACTGCAGGACCTGAAGCAGATATTGAAGTTAAATATAACCTTACCTCTGTACCAACAGGAAGTACTTATGTTTATGGAAACTCTTCTTCTAAAACATTTAAAATTATTAACCATGGTACAGTTAACGCTTTAACAATATCCTCAAATAATTTTACCGGTACTGATGCCTCAATGTTCAGCACTGCATCAATGCCAACAACAATAGCACATGGTGACTCTGCAACATTTGATATTAATTTCACGCCAACAGGTGCCGATGGAAGTAAATATGCTACATTAAATATTGTAAACAGTGATGTTAACAAAAATCCTTATGTGATAAATCTTTACGGAGTTAAAGGCTCTTATGCAACTGAACCAACTGCATCTGCTGCAAGCTTAACTGTAACAAATGTTAAAACCTACAAATATATTGTGAATTTTACAGATGCTTCACCTGCTCCTGAAAAGTATATTGTTTTACGTTCAATTGGAGGAGTAGTAGCTGATCAACCAAGTGATGGGCAAACATATATCAAAGGACAGTACATTGGAAACTCGCAGGTTGTTTATATTGGAGCTGCTGGAAGTTTTACACCAACAAATATTATTGCTAATACAGGGTATTATTTTAAAGTTTTTTCTTTTAACGGACCTTCAGGTTATGAAAACTACCTTACTTCTTCCAGTACTTCAGGCAATGCCACAACTCTTCATGATATGATTGGGACATATTATAATACTATTAATCCACAAAGCCCGACATTGTTTAGCGATCTTCATACACTGATTAATCCTCATACTGCAATGAATTACAGTAGTTATGCAAATGATATGATAAATAGATTCGAATGTCGTGATACAGTTGTCGCTGGTGTCAATAAAAAAGTTGTTACATGTGTTTATACAGGAATGAACTACGTTTATGACGAACCATTTTCTTGGACAGATATGAACAGAGAACACACATTCTGTCAGAGTTGGATGCCAACAGTAAATCTTCCTGACTATAACACCAGACCTGAGTATAGTGAGTATCATAATTTATTCCCTGTTAGCGGACCTCATGCCAATTCATTCCGCTCAAATCTGCCTCTGGGAAATGTTGTCACAGTTAATAATCAGTATATGGGAGGAAAATTCGGTCTTGATGCAGCCGGACATCAGGTTTATGAGCCAAGAGATGAGCAAAAAGGAAATGCTGCAAGAGCAATGTTTTATATGATAGTTTGTTATTATGGTGTTGATGGTTACCCTTGGACATTACCGACTTATTTGGGTACATTATATCCTTATGGACAAGACGAAGCAGTGTTAAAAGCCTGGAATATTTATGATCAGCCTGATGAATGGGAAATGGCTCGTAATGACTATATTTATTCAATGCAGAACAACAGAAACCCGTTTGTTGACAGTTTAGGGTGGGCTAACCATATAAATTTTACAAACCCAAGTGCAGTAGAAACATTTAGCGATAATAACAAAGAACTTGTCATATATCCAAACCCTGCCGGCGAAAAATTCTTTGCTGCATTCAGCCTTGACTCTGAAAAAGAAATTTCGGTTACTATTTATGATATTACAGGAAAACTTGAATTTTCTAATATATATAATGGAAGAAGTGGTTATAATACATTGGAAATTAATCACGGATTACAAAGCGGTTTGTATATGCTTAATATAAAAACTGACGGGAAAATTCTTAGTAAAAAGATAATGATAAATTAAATGAAAAGAATAAAAAAAGCCCGTGAATTTATTCACGGGCTTTTTTATTTCAATTTGGAAGGTAAATACAGAATTTACTCCCTTTTCCAACTTCAGAATCAACAGTAATTCTTCCATCAAG
>CAZELC010000441.1:0-2107 GCA_964512865.1 uncultured Bacteroidales bacterium | reverse complement strand
ACAGATACAAATTACTCATGAAATTTGATTATTTTAAGGTATTCGCGAACTCGCTTCGCTCGGTTGAAAGCAAAAATAATCTATTAATTCGTAATTCGTGATTATTGTAAATGTTAACAATATTTCAAACCTGCCCGCCGCAATCAAATATACAAAAATTCCGCTAAATGGCAGGCGGGGATATCCGCCGCTTGGAGGAAAAGCAATAATTACCAATAAGCAAAATCAGTAAAATTTACTCTACAATAATAAGAATTGCTACAATTTGACAACTTTATTAAGGTTTATTACTTCCTAATGATATAATTTCATAATTTTATAAAAAATCCTTATTTCTAATATGATATTATTATGAAGAAATCACTAATTAAGGTTATTGCCCTGCTGTCAGTAGTATTAATTTTTAGCTCATGCAAAAAAGAAACTCCCTGGACAATTAAGATTGTTGCTGATGGACAAGTAAATCATATTGACTACTTCGTAAATAAAACTTTTATTGGTAGTACAAATTACAAGGCAGAGTTCGATGCAAAAGAAGGAGATGTAATTGAAATTACTGGTTATTATGTTACAACCGATCCACGTATGTGCTGGGACTTTAAGGTTTTTTGTTTGAATCAGAGACGAACTACAGGTAATGAAGCGAATTATGAAGCAGGATATGGACAATCAATTGATGGTTTACAAACCGTTACATTTACTTTACCTCATTAATAAAATAAAATCTCAGCTCTTTCGTTTGTCATCAATAAATATCTAAATTTACCGAATATTTCAATTTAGAATTCTTAATGATTATCAGAAAAATAATATTAACTGCTATTGCTTTTCTTTCTTTTGTCGCTGTAAATGCACAGATTACAGTTAAAGGTAAAGTTCAGAACGGAACAAACTCTTCTCCTTTGCAAGGCGCATCGATTGTTGTTAAAGATACAACAGGTAAGTTCATTACAGGAATGAATACTTCTGCTGATGGAAGTTTTATCCTTAAAAGTGTAAATGCAAATCAAATAAGAGTAAATATAAGTTTTATCGGTTACAAGCCTTTTGAAAAGAGATATAATGCCATTGGTAATCAGTAAATATTGGAACAGTTATTCTTTATGAAGAGTCTACCGACCTTAATTCTGTCGAAATACAGGATAAAGCTCCAGTTTCAGTGCAAAAAGGTGATACAACAGAAATGAATGCTGGCGCTTTTAAGGTAAATCAGGATGCAACAACTCAGGATCTTGTACAGAAAATGCCCGGCGTAACTGTTCAGGATGGCAAGTTACAGGCGCAGGGCGAAGGTGTAAAAAAAGTTCTTGTTGACGGAAAAGAGTTTTTTGGTGATGATGCTACATCTGCTTTGCAGAATATTCCTGCTGAAGTGGTTGAGAAGATACAGATTTTTGATCAGTGGAGCGAGCAGTCGCAGTTTACCGGATTTAATGATGGCAATACTTCTAAGACAATCAATGTAGTTACAAAAAACGCTAACAGGAAAATACTTTTCGGAAGGATTTACGGCGGCTACGGTACTGACAATAAATATCAGGCTGCATTACTTGCAAATTATTTTGCCGGAGATAGAAGGATAACAATTGCAGCACAATCGAATAATGTTAATATTCAGAATTTTGAAGTTGCTGATCTTCTTGGTGCTACAGGAATGACACGATCAGGCGGCGGCGGTCCGGCGGGAATGCCAAGAGGCGGTCCCGGAGGAAGAGGATTTAGCGGAGCCGGAGATCTTAGTAATTTCCTCGTCAATTCTCTCAATGGTATTACTCAAACACATGCAGGAGGAATAAATTATTCTGATAAATTTGCCGGGAAGGTTAAATTAAGTGCAAGTTATTTTATTAACTATGGTGATAATGATAATGACCAGACACTTATCAGAAATTACCTTATGGCGGCAGATAGTGGGCAGAAATATCAGGAAAACAGCCTTTCTGGAAGCATAAATATTAACCACCGCTTCAGTATGAAACTTGAATATCAGATTGACAGTTTCAATTCGATAGTTTTCAGACCAAGGGTTACAGCGCAGGTAAATAACGGCACTTCTGCAATTGATGGAACATCTTCAATTAAAGATATTGAACTTAGCAAAACACTT
>CAZELC010000440.1:0-2112 GCA_964512865.1 uncultured Bacteroidales bacterium | reverse complement strand
TGGAACTTCAACAGGGTTAAACATAGCAGGAACAGGTTCAGCAATCAGTTTCGGGTATCAGACAGCCGGAACATATTTAATTATTGCTACCAATACTATTACTCATTGTACTGATACCATGAATGGATTCGCTAACATTATTGTTAATCCACTTCCTGTAACATATAATTTATCTGGCAGTGGGGAATATTGTTTATCAGGATCAGGAGTTACATTAACACTTAGTGGTTCGCAATTAGGCGTTAATTATACTTTATATTTAAATGGCTCCCCAACTAACATTGATACATTAGGGACTGGCTCTGCAATTAATTTCAATAATCAACCCGCAGGTGTTTATATGATAGTTGCAACAGATATTTCTCACACAACACTCTGCACAGACACAATGAGTGGTATTGCAACTGTTACTGTTAACCCGCTTCCAATTGCATATGATTTAACAGCAGCTGGAAATGGAGAGTATTGTGCATCAGAACCCGGTGTTGCATTACAACTTAGCGGTTCACAGGTAGGTGTAAACTATACATTATACCTGAATGGCAATAATACCAATATTGTAATTTCTGGTACAGGCAGTGCTATTTCTTTCCCGGAACAACCTGCAGGAACTTATACAGTAATTGCGGAATATGTTTCACCAAACACCCATTGTTCTGATACAATGAATGGCGAAGCAACTATTATTGTAAATCCACTTCCTGTAAAATTCAACCTATTCCCAACAAATGCTCAATATTGCGCATCGGATAGTGGCGTTGAAATTGGACTTGATGGTTCACAGTTAAATGTTCAGTATGTTTTATATGTTAACGGCATTCCAACTGGTGAAACACTTATGGGAACAGGCGATACAATTAGTTTTGGTATTCAACCAGCAGGAACATATATAGTCATTGCTACAGATACAATCACAACTTGTCAGAATAATATGACCGGAAGCTCCACAATTACTATAAACCCATTACCCAACCCTTATGATATAAATCCATCAGGTACTACTCAATATTGTACAGGAGGTACCGGAATAACAATAGTATTAAGTGATTCCGATCCGGGAGTTGATTATATGTTATATTTAAATGGAGTTTCAACGGGAATACATGTAGCAGGAACAGGTAGTCCAATAAGTTTCGGAAATCAGCTCTCAGGAAATTATATTGTAATTGCTACAAACATTGCAACCAGTTGTAAAGATACAATGAATGGCTTTGCTAATATTACTGTTTTCAGCAATCCGCCAATTGATGCAGGAGATGATACTTCTATTTGTGCTGGTTCATCAGCTGTACTTAATGCAAACATTGGAACTTCATATGAATATTTATGGAATCCTTCAACAGGATTAAGCGCTACAAACATTTCGAATCCAACCTCTACACCATCATCAACTACTACTTACTATTTGACCATAACCGATAGTAATGGTTGTACTGCAAGTGACCAGGTTACAATTACTGTTGTGGATATTCCTGTAGTAACTTCGTTGAGCAGCGACCTGACAACTGATTTTGGCTATATAGGAAATAATATCATCATTACTGCTAATCCCGATGGTTACGATACGTATCAATTCTATGTTGATGGTAATTTAGAACAAAATAGCCCGTCGAATGTTTATGAAACTAGTACATTAACAGGAACACAAACTATTTATGTGATAGCAGAAGAAGGAGGATGCTTATCAGCAACGGATTCATTAATTATTAAAATAAAATCGATACCTAATGCATTTACTCCTGATGGCGATGGCATAAATGATTTATTCGCTAAAGGTTTGGATTTAACCATCATTAACAGGTGGGGACAATCATTATATGAAGGTAAAGACGGATGGGACGGAAAACATGATGGTAAACTTGTTGCACCTGGTACATATTTTTATATAATTAAACTATACGACAAAAATGAAAATATCACCGAACTAAAGGGAAGTGTTAATGTTGCAGGAAAATAACGTTATGTAACAAACCCTTATTTTTAATAAAAAGGGCTGGCATATTAGAAAAATGTCAGCCCTTTTTATGTTATCAATAAATATATTTTTATCTCAATGATTTTATAAGTTATATTCGATTTTAACATTTGAAATTGATTATTATTAACCCGTTG
>CAZELC010000439.1:0-2121 GCA_964512865.1 uncultured Bacteroidales bacterium | reverse complement strand
ACCAAAAGCTGATCACCAACGGTTATGAGCAGATGCGTTTTGATTTTAATGAAACACAGGAAAAAAATATAGCAAAATTTCAAAACAAATATTTCTATGGAGTTGGCAGAACATTTTTCTTAACGTTATCTGTCAGGATTTAATTTTAATTATTTAAAACATAAGATATATGAATAAGTTCAAAAATATTTTTACAGGAATATTATTTCTTTCGGCAATAGTATTCCTTAACAGTTGTAAAGAAGATGATTTTGACATACCACCGGTGAATATACCTACTGTTAATTTTAGTGCAAATACAACTATTCCAGAGTTACTCGCCATGCATACTGCAGGTAGTCTTGAATCGATTGACACAAATATTATTATTAAAGGTATTGTTGTTGCCAACGATATTAGCGAAAACATTTACAAAAAAATATATTTAGAGGATGACTCTGCTGGAATTGAAATACCGTTAGAAGGTACAGAACTTAATAAAACATATCCTGTTGGACAAAGAGTTTATATTAAGTGTAACGGGTTAGTACTTGGAGAATATAAAGGGAATATGCAACTTGGATATTTATCAGGTGGAGTAGTTAGTCGTATTCCTACTACTCTTATTCCCGAACATTTATTTCTCGACAGTTTACCCGGACCTTCTCCTGTACCAACCCTAAGAAGTGATTTTAGTGGTTATACAAATTTCCTTAATATGCTGGTAAAAGTTGAAAATATACATTTCGATCCAGCTGTTGTTGGGTTGCCATTATCTGAATCTTCTGCATCAACTAGTCGTACGATGATAGATCAAAACGGAAATACACTTGTACTATACACCAGCTCTTTTGCAAATTTTGCATCCAACTTAATCCCAGCTGATACCGGATCTGTAACTGGTGTTATTATTAAGTATAATAGCAGTTACGAATTTATTATAAGAGACTTAAATGACTTACAGGATTTTAACAATTAGTATAATATTAAATATTATGAGAAAAATAAAATATATTAATATAAGTCTTTTTATCATAGCAATGCTAAATATTTTTAGCAGTTGCGTTAAAAAAGATTTTGATGATGTTCCTTTAACTGTTCCTTCAGTTGATTTTACATCCAATTGTACCATTGCCAATTTAAAGCAATACTATACCGACAACGATAATAATGCACCTTTATTAATTTCAAATGATACTATTATTGAAGGTGTGGTTACAGCCAATGATGAATCAGGAAATTTGTATAAAAAACTTTTTATACAAGATGGCACTGCTGGTCTTGAAATTGAACTCGACAAAGCTGATACATATACTGATTTCAGAATTGGACAAAAAGTTTTCGTTAAATGTAAAGGATTGTACATTGGCGAATATGGCAGTAAAGTTCAGTTAGGATATATAAGTAATGGAAAAATGGGGCGTATACCTTTGGCATATATTAATGAACATATTTTCCTTGATGGCATGCCGGGAACGGCTCCTGCAGCAGAACATAAGAGTATTGCATCTTTTACCGACGCTGATTATGATAAACTGATAACTTTAGATAGCGTTTATTTTGAAACCCCAGGTGTTGTATATGCTATCACTGGTGATGTAAATACTACTGCTACAGAAAGGAATATTGTTGACAAATCAGGAACTCCTTTCGTCGCGTTACGCACAAGCAGTTATGCAAATTTTGCAGGATATAAAACTCCCAAAGGATATGGTTCGGTAACAGGTATCCTTGGTATTTATAACGGGACCTATCAATTTTATATTCGTGACACAAACGATGTAAAAGGGTTTGCAGGAAATTCTCCGGTTTACCTTTTAAATGTTGATTTCGCATCAGGATTTGGCGGTTTTACTACACAAAATATATTAGGAAATCAAGAATGGAACATACAAACATGGTCGGGTGTTACATATGCAGTAATGTCAGGATATGTTTCCGGTAGTGGAACTTATGCAAATGAAGATTGGCTTATTTCTCCATCATGTAATTTAGAACAAAGTACAAATGAAATATTGACTTTTCAAACAAAATGTTATAGTAACGCAAACACTGATGGTTCGCTGACATTATATTATTCTCTCAATTACGTAAGTGGCAATCCTTCTACAGCAGATTGGGTACCAATTACTGGTTATACAT
>CAZELC010000438.1:0-2131 GCA_964512865.1 uncultured Bacteroidales bacterium | reverse complement strand
CCATAATTGTTTTCATTTCAAATATATTAATTGAATACTAAAGTTAAACTTATAAGAAATAATATGAAAGCAGTCCTGTCGGAAATTAATTATTTTAATCAGATCATTAACAAGTACTAACAAAGACCAGTAAGAAAAAGTTATAGTTTTCAGGATTTTTCCATTATTGGTAAATACGTAACTGTGAGTGGCATTTTCTCCTTCTTTTAAGGTGCCGAAATCATAAATTGTTGTGTCGAATTTTATTACCGGTGCCATTGCAAGCTGCTCAGGTGTGAGCTTTGAAAAATCTTCAGAAATATTTGCAGTAATTGTAAATCCTTTGTCTGGTTGAATACTGTCATTAGTCACAACAAGAAATTTATCATAGAGAAATCCGAAATCATTTCTTTTAGTTGCATCATAAGTTACAATGATTTTACCTTCTTTTCCGGGTTTTAAGTTTTCAGGCATTGCTTTAAGAGTAATCCAGGCCGGAATTTCTTTAAAGGAAATGGACATAGGCTGTTTCCATTCATTGTAAAGTTTAACAGTATCTGATTTCTTTTCTGTATTGAAAATGTTTTGAAAGTTGATTTGAGATGAGTTAAATCTTAAATTCCCAAGTTTTACCGGGAAATTATCTACAAAAGTTTTTGGACGAGGTAAAACCTCACCTTTTATAACAAGTTGTATAGTTTGTTGGGCGCTGTCGTTAGTGGTAACTGTTATACTTTTACTGAATGGTCCCGGTCGGTTTTTAGGGTCATAAGTTGCTTCAATTTCTCCTCTTTTCCCTGGTTTAATCGGGCCTTTTGTATAATTTGACGTTGTACATCCGCAGCCGGGCTTAACATTAAGAATCCGTAAAGTGTCATTACCTGTATTCGTAAAGTAGAATTTTCCTGTCGCAGGTCCCGCTTCTTCCTTAATTTTACCGTAATCATAATCTTTTGAGTCAAATTTAATCTGCGGTCTTTTTTTCTGGGCTAAAACTCCGTTTACCATTACAAAAACCAATAATGATAAAATTAATACTGACTTTTTCATAACAACAAAATCGTTTAGGTTAATAATTCGTTTATGCAAATTTAAAAAGAATAGATACTTCTTGTATACAAATTCATTAATTTATTTTACTCTAATGCAATTTTTCAGTGTATTGCTTAGTATAATTTTGTTGATTTCATTTGTGTCCCTTTCGCAATCACATTTATATATCTCTGAAAAAGGATTAAAGTCGATTATACTCTTAAAAAGAGATTCAATATCAGGAGTTTTATCAAGCTTACTGTATTCATTATAAGTGTACTTTAAAAAAACAGTGTTTTCGCTGACACCTCTGTTATCCAGCAAATATCCGTTCTTCAGTTTTGTAGGATATGCTAACTCACCTTTGTAAAACACATCTTTTATATCAGGGTAGTTTATTATCATTGTTTTTTCCTTATTAAGAGTAACCGGAACATTATAAAAGTAATCCGTGTTAGTTTTATAAATCATGGTAGGTGGAAATGGTTTCGCTGATTTATTCATATTTTTATTATCTTTTTCAGTTTGTGGATTAATCTTCTTACAACAGGAGTTTAAAAGAAAAACCGGCACCACAATCGCTAATACTATTGCTTTCATAACTTTTTGGAGATTAATAATTGTCAAAAGTAATAATTTTTTAATATTTTTGCATTAATCAAAGGAACTGTAAATGTTTTCAGGAACTGAAAATAAAAATAACATAAAGCATACCGTTAAAAAAGCTACCAAAAAACAAACAACTAAAGTAATTTGGATGACAGGTTTTTCCGGATCAGGAAAGACAACTACCGCATTGAACCTAAATAAATTACTTATACGGGATGGTTTTTTGACAAAGATTTTTGATGGTGATGAACTTCGTAAAGGCTTATGCCGTGATCTCGGATTTAGTGATAATGACAGGAAGGAGAATATCAGAAGAGCCGCTGAAGTTGCAAAACTTTTGGCAGAATCAGGAATAACAGTAATATGTTGCTTTATTTCTCCAACAAATAAGATTAGAAATATTGCAAAAAAAATAATAGGTAAGAATAGATTTATTGAAGTTTTTATTGATTGCCCTTTTGAGATTTGCGAAAAAAGAGATGTTAAAGGTTTTTATGCAAAGGCAAGAAAA
>CAZELC010000437.1:0-2138 GCA_964512865.1 uncultured Bacteroidales bacterium | reverse complement strand
AGATCAACTCTGTGAAATCTTTCATTGAAAACCCCAAATTTACAGAGTTTTCCATTTACATCGAAATATCACAGGAACATTATATTTAAACTATTATTATTTGAATGGCACGGTTAATTCAAACAACTGAAAGTATGATATGCTTGTTGTGGATTAGAAAACGGGTGAGAATGCAAATTAAGTTATTTATACTAACATAGTTTATTAAAAAATAATTATATAAAAATAATTGCCTTTTTCCTAGAAGAAAAGTTTATTACCCTAAATTAATCTTCTATAATAATAAGGTGTTATATGAATATCTTAGTAATCGGAGGAGCCGGCTACATCGGTTCTCATATGTGCAGACGACTAAAGTCGGCCGGTCATAAAGTTACAGTTTATGACAACCTTTCATCGGGTCACAAATATGCAGTTAAAGATTTTACGTTAGTTGAAGGTTGCCTAGGGGACAAAAAAAAATTAAAACACACATTTCAAACATATAAAATTGAAGCCATAATGCATTTCGCTGCACATATTGAAGTGGCTGAATCAGTAATAAATCCATCAAAATACTATGAAAACAATTTCTGCCGTGTAGTCAGCCTTTTAGACCAGATTATTGAAAGTGATATTAAAAATTTTGTCTTTTCTTCCACCGCGGCAGTTTATGGCAACCACATGATGAATATTTCACTAAAGGAAGATACACCATGCATTCCAATTAATCCTTATGGTAAAAGTAAACTCATGGTTGAAAATCTTTTATCAGATTATAATAAGGCGTATGGTCTTAATTATACAGTATTCAGATATTTTAAAGCATCAGGTGCTGACGATAATACCGATATCGGAGAGAACCACAAGCCCGAAACTCATTTAATCCCACTCGTGCTAAAAACAGCGAAGGGGGAACGTGAAGCAATAAAAATATTCGGCACCGATTATAATACTCCAGACGGAACATGTATCAGGGATTATATCCATGTAAATGATATAGCAGATGCCCACATTCTTGGTTTATCGCGGATGGTTACAGAAAAAGTATCCGAAACTTTTAACCTCGGGAATGGCAATGGATTTTCTGTAAGAGAAATAATTGATACTGCGGAAAGAATAACAGGTGTAAAAATTAAACAATTGGAAACATGCAGGCGCGAGGGAGATTGTGATATACTTATTGCTAATTGCAATAAAGCGATGAAGATACTTGAATGGAAACCAAATTATAATTTGAGCAAGATAATTTCTTCCGCATGGGAATGGGAAAAAAAATTAAAAAATGACTGACAAGAATTGTTGCAGCTGTAATAAGGTCAATGGTATTGAATTTATTCGAATTATAAATTTATAAAAAAATTAATTGAGGCAAATTACTTATGAAAAAATTTTTACTATTATCTGCCTTTTTTCTACTATCATGCTCTCAGGAGGAGAAAATTTCCAATATGGAATTACAAACTAACAATGTTAAGTTAAGTGTTGAAAATGTTAAGCAAATCGCTGATAAAAAAATCTATTTCGGACATCAGTCAGTGGGTTATAACATTATTGATGGTTTGAAAACCATTCTACCTTCTGATTCAGGTGTTAATATTATTGAGACTTCAAATACTAAGGATTTTTCAAAACCGGTATTCGCTCATTCGCAGAATGGTGAAAATACAAAACCTGAAACCAAAATTGCAGCCTTTTTAGAGAAAATGGATTCCGGACTAGGGAATAAGGTTGATATTGCTTTTTTCAAATTCTGTTATGTTGATATCACCTGCGGCACAGATGTTAAAACTCTGTTTGTTGATTATAAAAAAAACATGGAATATCTTATAAGTAAATATCCAGGAACTACTTTTTTACATATAACCGTACCACTAGTAACTGAAGACTTGAGTCTGTCTCGAAGACTAAAAGATATAGTAAAAAAATTAATAGGCAAAAAAATAACAACAGACGCTGCAGATAATATTAAAAGAACTGAATTTAATACTCTTCTAAAAACTGCCTATGGCACGAAAGTATTTAATCTTGCTGAAATAGAATCATCAGATATTTCAGGTAATTTAGTATTAAGCAAGAAAGGTGCTGCAAAACATCAATTCCTTCAAAAGGATTATACATCTGATGGTGGTCACCTGAATGAAAAAGGGAAAGAATTT
>CAZELC010000436.1:0-2143 GCA_964512865.1 uncultured Bacteroidales bacterium | reverse complement strand
AGCTCCTTTATCTGCTACTAAGCTTGGTAATACTATTGAAAACACAAACAATAAACAGCTTAACGGGAATTTTAATTTTACCACTTTATATAATAAGATTCCTTATCTGAAAAAATTAAACCAGCAGAAGGCAAGTACCAAAGCGCCTCCTTCTAAAGTAAAGAAAGATGCTGATTCAACAAAGACCGATACGATAAAAACGAATATTGTAAAATCATTATCTGATAACTTGTTGAAATTCCTGATGGGAGTTAAAACGGTTTCATTTGCATACTCTCAGGGGAATGGAACTTATATTCCCGGATTTTTACCAAGTCCTGTTGTTTTAGGTCAGGACTGGAACCGTAAAGATGGAATTCCTGCACCGGGACTGGGTTTTGTTTTCGGCGACCAAACCGATATAAGGAATATTGCTGATGGTTGGTTTTCAACAGACTCGATGCTAAATAATGCATATATCTTAAAATATACCGAAAACTTTACAGCACGTGCTACTATTGAACCTGTAAGTAAATTGAACATCGAGCTTTCAGCTACCAGAACATTCTCAAAAAATCATTCCGAATATTATAAATTTGATAACGATTCCGGGTATTTCAGGTCATTTAATCCTATAGAATCCGGTAATTACAGTGTTTCATTTCTAAGCTGGAACACAGCCTTTGTTATCGATGATAAAAAAACACATTCAAATGAAACATTTGAAAAATTCAAAGACTATCGCTTACAAATAGCTTTACGACTTGCAGAAGAAAATAATAACTGGGATCATACTTACACAAAAGATACTGTTTCGGGTGAACTTTATCCAACCGGCTATGGTCCAACATCGCAGGATGTATTAATACCTGCATTCCTTGCTGCATATACTAACAGAAGTGCAAAAACCATTTCTTTGAAACCTTTTGAAGAAAAATTTTCATTAAAGGATTTGCCCATGCCTAACTGGAAAATAACTTATAACGGTTTGACAAAAATTCCTTTTTTAAGCGATTTATTAAAATCAGCATCAGTAGACCATTCATATAAATCTACTTATACAGTAGGTGCATACACTACCAATGTTCTTTATAAAGAAAGCGATGATGGATGTGCTGTGGTACAAGATGAATTAAGTAATAATTTTATTCCGCAAAGAGAAATAGGACAAATAACCATTACCGAGCAGTTCAGCCCGCTTATTGGTATTGATATGACCTGGAATAATAACATGTTGACCAATTTTGAAATAAAAAAGAGCAGAAACATGTCATTGAGTTTTGCAAATAACCAGCTAACGGATATTAACAGTAGCGAATATATTGTTGGATTTGGCTACAGGATAAAAGATGTGGTTATTAACCTTAAAGGACGTAACGGACATAGTAAAAAATTAAAGAGTGATTTGAATATTAAATCCGATATATCGATTAAAAACAATAAAACCATTTTAAGAAAACTTCTTGAAGATTTAAACCAGGTTTCTACCGGTCAGCGCATTATAACCATTAATACCTCTGCTGATTATATGATTAACAGTAAGTTTACAGTAAAAATATTCTTTGATAAAATCATCACGAAACCGTTTATACAGACACAATTTTATAATGCTAACACAAATGCAGGATTCAGCCTGAAATTTACTCTTGCACAATAATCATTACAATCTTTATAAGAATATTTCATAAATTAATGGCAGGATTTTATTTTATTTCAAAAAAAATGTAATTTTGAATGCTGTAACCAATACTTAATTGAAAAATGAAAATACCTGAAAATTTAAAGTACACAAAAGATCATGAATGGTTAAGAGTAGAAGGTGGTGAAGGATATGTTGGAATTACTGACTTTGCTCAGGGGGAGCTTGGCGATGTAGTTTATGTTGAAGTGGAAACTGTTGGCGAAACTATTGAAAAAGAAGAAGCTTTTGGAACTATTGAAGCAGTTAAAACTGTTTCTGATATTTTTATGCCTGTATCAGGCGAAGTTCTTGAATTCAACCCTGCTCTTGAAACATCACCCGAACTCATTAATAAAGATCCTTATGGTGAAGGATGGATAATAAAAGTTAAACTCAGCAAACCGGAAGAAATTAACGAACTTCTTACTGCTGAAAGATATCAGGAACTTACAATTCATTGATTGATTTAATGCATCAGGCCGG
>CAZELC010000435.1:0-2161 GCA_964512865.1 uncultured Bacteroidales bacterium | reverse complement strand
CTATTTCCAAGTAAAATGGATTTTGATTCATCTTTTAATCGAATAAATCCGACTGTTTCAAGGAAATATTGTTTTAAGCCTTCATCAATTTCTCTTTCAGCCGCTAATTTACCAAAATTCACATTTTTAATATCATTTAACATAATACGAGTATTTTAAATTAATAATTAAATCGCCAAATATGAATAAATGCAAAATTAAAGGTTGATTATGCCTTTACCAAACCATTTTTATTAACAATTTAACAATTCTTTTAACATATATGAATAAGTATTTAACCATCTCAATATCTGCAAAAAGAAAGTACTTCGTTTCGAATTAAAAGCCACTCAGTATAAATACATCGAAGTATTGAGGTTTGCTATTCGCTGCAACTGCTAGTGTTCTGTGGTCAGATTGAGCATCCGCCAAATGCGGATTGTCGAAATCGACCGCTCTGGCTTCTGCGTAGATTATATCTACGCCGTATAACTAATATACGCTAAACCATTTTCCTGTCCAACGCAACCTCTAGCCTGCACAATTCACTATTACTCACGTATATTTCCGTTTCACTTGTTTCATAACCGGTTGCGCTTACTGTAACCTTATACTTCCCTTCAGTAAGTGATTTAACCATAATTCCACCCTTTTCAGCAGTTTCTTTTATTATCGCTTTTTTGCCTCTTGCATTCGTATTTTTAAAAGTAATTTTAGCCCCCTTAACTCCATTAAGGGTTTTCCCGTCTATAACTTTTGCCTTTAATGCCAGAGTTCTTGAGCTTTTGTCAACAATTTTTCGGCACGATTTATACCCGTTAAAAAAATTTGCTTCGCTGTACTTAAGACTGTAAACAAAAAAATCAAGTTTCTGCAAGGTTTCAGTTAATGTCTCAAATAACAATTTTAACTGTAAGGTAGCTTGTCTCCTTTCCGCTATTCCCAATCGTGGTTTTGGAATAAATGAAACATAATTATTTATCGCATCACGCAAGTTTGTTAGAACAGTATCATTAATACCATAAGGAATTAGCGCTGATTTATTTGCTTCAGCTCTGTCATAAATCAATTGAACCCACTCTACTAACATTGCGCCCGAACACCTTTTCATTTCAAAATCCTTTATATTTACCTCATTAAAAAGGGCCATATCGTTATTTATTAATGCAAATGAACAAATTCTGCTACCGGTTTCAAAAGCAGCGGCAATCAAATTATTTTTTAATTGTACCTTGCTTTTTGCAATACCGGTTTTATTTGTAGTTTGCACTTCTGCTGCAACATCAATCTGATTTATTGTATCATTCAATAATCCAATTAATGGTGTAAATTGATGTATATTATCTGTTATTGAAGTGTTTTGCATTAAAAAATCCTTCACAGTCATTCCCATATACAAGGAATTTAATTGTCTGTTTTTCATTTTGACAAAATTCTAATTACCAATTATTTTATCTATTATTATTCTCTTATTCTTGATCATTTTTATTTCAACATTCTACACAAAAACATTTAGCTCTCCTTGCTTTACATGAGTAATAAATATATTCTGTTGCTTTAATCAATTTATCCTTTTTTGTAATCTTTATTTAATTGCTATTCACATTGGTTATCCTTTCTGTAATCTTTATTATCTTGTATGTAATTGTTGTAATCTTGTTAATCACTACTATTATCCTTTATGTAATATTAGTTTCATTCATTGTAATCCTAAGTATACTTTATGTAATATTTGTTCCGTTTCATGTTAACTTCATTATATATTACGTAATATTAATAATACACAATGTAATCCTTATTCCGGTTAATGTAATTTCCCAAAACCTTAATGTAATATAAATCCGACATCAGGTAAAATACAAGAACCAATATGTAATTAACAATATTGGAAATATAACTATCCGAAATGAAATGGGAACCTGTCCTCTTAATTGAACAATCAGGCTTACAGGCAGTAACCCTTTCCGCTAAAATCAATGTATCCATAGCTATTTGTCATGGTTTAATTATAAAATGCTGCTAATTGTAGTTTGTAATTCGATGCAATTTCCGAAGAATTTTTTTATTTTCCAAAAATATTTTACAAAAAAGCCAAATGCCCACGTTTAGCGTAGATTCATCTACGTCGCAATATTATCGTAGCATTTGCTACTTCCATCTTGTCCAATTTCCAAACACCACC